>NZ_JBNNVQ010000129.1:0-15386 GCF_050280625.1 Pseudomonas sp. NPDC089569 | reverse complement strand
CCCCTGGAAAAACTCGGCATACACAGTGCCCGGCGCCTGGCCTTCCACTGCCCCTGCACCTTGCAGCATGCGCAGAAACTCGGTGGTGCGGTGGACTATCAAGCGCGCCCGCTTCCTGGCCTTGCTGGCCTACACCGACAGCCACGGCCGCTGAGACCGGGTAGTCGATACGTAGCAAAGGATTGAATGTATGCGTGCCTTGGCTGAGTTCATCATGCGGGGCCGTATGCAGGCCACTCTGGTAGTGGCTGGATGTGCGGCATTGCCGTTGTTGTATTGGTTGGGTGCTGCCGCCGGATGCCTCGTGCTCCTGCGGCGCGGATTGAGGGATGCCCAGGGGGTTCTTGCCCTGGGACTGCTGCCGGCATTGATCTGGTGGCTTTACTCCGACGACCCGAGGGCGGTTCTTGTACTGCTGGGGTCTGCGAGCCTTGCGTTGGTTTTGCGCGCAAGTGAGTCCTGGAACCGCGTGCTGCTGGTCAGCGTAGCAATGGGTGTGGTGTTTTCAGTGGTGCTGGGGACGGCTTTTGGTCCTCAGATCGAGATGCTGGCGCAGGCTTTGATTAAGGTCATGCCGTCGCTACTCGGTGAGGTCTACCAGCAAATGTCGGTAGACGAACAAGCGCGATTCGCGTCCCTGATTGCACCCATCCTGACCGGCCTGATTGCGGCCTTGTTGCAAATCGTCAGTGTGCTGAGCCTGATTGTCGGGCGCTACTGGCAGGCGTTGTTGTACAACCCGGGTGGTTTCGGTCGCGAGTTTCGCGCCATTCGAATCCCGCTGGGACCCGCGATGTTGCTGCTGGCGGGCATGGTTGTTACACCGAATTTCGGTGTTCAGATGTCCATGCTTGTGCCGTTGTGCAGCGTACCGCTGGTTTTCGCCGGGCTGGCCCTGATTCACGGGCTGGTGGCGCAAAAGCGGCTGGCCAGATTCTGGCTGGTGGGGTTGTACGTCACGCTGTTGCTGTTCATGCAGCTGATCTATCCGTTGCTGGTGGTCCTGGCCATCGTCGACAGCCTGATTGATTTTCGCGGTCGTCTGGCGCCGAAAGACGCCGATAACGCGAACGGTGAAGGTTAAAAGTTAAGAGGATTTTCACATGCAACTGATCCTTCTGGAAAAAGTCACCAACCTGGGCAACCTGGGTGACAAAGTGAACGTTAAGGCTGGTTACGGTCGTAACTACCTGCTGCCTTACGGCAAGGCAACCGCTGCGACCCCAGCCAACCTGGCTGCGTTCGAAGAGCGTCGCGCCGAGCTGGAAAAAGCTGCAGCAGAGCGTAAAGCTTCGGCTGAAAGCCGCGCTGCCCAACTGGCCGAGCTGGAAGTGACCATCACTGCCACCGCTGGCGACGAAGGCAAGCTGTTCGGTTCGATCGGCACCCACGACATCGCTGATGCACTGACCGCCTCCGGCGTTGAAGTTGCAAAAAGCGAAGTTCGTCTGCCGAACGGCACCATCCGCAACGTTGGTGAATTCGACGTGGCTGTGCACCTGCACGCCGAAGTTGAAGCCACCGTACGCGTTGTCGTGGTAGCAGCTTAAGCAGTACTTGTCGGCTGGCACCCTCGGGTGCTTGCCGGTAACATCGGGCACGATCCTGTTTACAGGTCGTGCCCTTTGTCTTTCTGGTAACTCCAGTTTTCAATCCTTGCTCTTCCTCAAGAACCAAGTGGCCATGAACGAAATCTCCGCTCCCGAGCAATACGATCTGCAAACCGCCGCGCTGAAGGTGCCGCCACACTCCATCGAAGCCGAACAGGCTGTACTCGGTGGTCTGATGCTGGACAACAACGCCTGGGAGCGTGTGCTCGATCAAGTCTCCGACGGCGATTTCTATCGACATGACCACCGACTGATTTTCCGTGCGATCGCCAAGCTGGCCGATCAGAACATGCCGATCGACGTCGTGACCCTGTCCGAGCAACTGGACAAGGAGGGCCAGACTTCGCAGGTCGGCGGCCTCGGTTACCTGGGTGAGCTGGCAAAAAACACGCCGTCTGTCGCCAACATCAAGGCCTATGCACAGATCGTTCGCCAGCGTGCGACCCTGCGCCAACTGATCGGCATCAGCAACGAGATCGCCGACAGTGCCTTCAATCCGGAAGGCCGTACCGCCGAAGAAATTCTCGATGAAGCCGAGCGGCAGATCTTCCAGATTGCCGAAGCGCGGCCCAAGACTGGCGGCCCCGTGGGCGTCAACGAGCTGCTGACCAAGGCCATTGATCGCATCGACACCCTGTTCAACACCTCCGACGCAATTACCGGCCTGTCCACCGGCTATACCGACCTCGACGAGAAGACCAGCGGCCTGCAACCGGCCGACCTGATCATCGTCGCCGGTCGTCCGTCGATGGGTAAGACCACCTTTGCGATGAACCTGGTGGAAAACGCCGTGTTGCGCAGCGACAAGGCTGTATTGGTTTACTCGCTGGAGATGCCAGGCGAATCGCTGATCATGCGTATGCTTTCGTCCCTGGGACGTATCGACCAGACCAAGGTGCGTTCCGGCCAACTGGAAGATGACGACTGGCCGCGCCTGACCTCGGCGGTCAACCTGCTCAATGATCGCAAGCTGTTCATTGACGACACGGCCGGTATCAGCCCGTCTGAAATGCGTGCACGCACCCGGCGCCTGGTGCGCGAACACGGTGAGATCGGGCTGATCATGATCGACTACCTGCAGTTGATGCAGATTCCGGGTTCCAGTGGTGACAACCGAACCAACGAGATTTCCGAAATCTCCCGTTCCCTGAAGGCGCTGGCCAAAGAGTTCAACTGCCCGGTGGTGGCATTGTCCCAGCTCAACCGCTCCCTGGAGCAGCGGCCCAACAAGCGTCCGGTGAACTCCGACTTGCGGGAATCCGGAGCGATCGAGCAGGACGCCGACGTGATCATGTTCGTATACCGCGACGAGGTGTACCACCCGGAAACCGAGCACAAGGGTATTGCCGAAATCATCATCGGCAAGCAGCGGAACGGTCCGATCGGCTTTATTCGCCTGGCGTTCATTGGTAAATACACCCGGTTCGAGAACCTGGCGCCGGGCAGCTACAACTTCGACGATGATGAGTAAGCTCATCAGCGCCTGACAGGGCCTCTTCGCGGGCGAGCCTCGCTCCTACAGGTCTGCGTGAACTGTAGGAGCGAGGCTCGCCCGCGAATGAGGTACCACCAATTTCCGACCATGGCCGTCGGAATTGGTCAAAATTTGTGCTATATTCCGCGCCCGCGAAATTCAATGAAAGCCAACATCGGTTATCGACATGCAAGCAGCCAAGCCGTTATTTGACTATCCCAAGTACTGGGCCGAATGTTTCGGGCCGGCGCCATTCCTGCCGATGAGCAGGGAGGAGATGGATCAGCTCGGCTGGGATTCGTGCGACATCATCATTGTCACGGGCGATGCCTACGTCGACCACCCATCGTTCGGCATGGCAATCATTGGCCGGCTGCTGGAGTCCCAGGGCTTCCGCGTCGGGATCATTGCCCAGCCTGACTGGCAGTCCAAAGACGACTTCATGAAGCTCGGCGAGCCGAACCTGTTCTTCGGCGTCGCGGCCGGCAACATGGACTCGATGATCAACCGCTACACCGCAGACAAGAAAATCCGTTCCGATGACGCTTACACGCCAGGTGGCCTGGCCGGCAAGCGTCCGGACCGCGCGAGCCTGGTTTACAGCCAGCGTTGCAAGGAAGCCTACAAGCACGTGCCGATCGTGCTGGGCGGCATCGAGGCATCCCTGCGCCGCATCGCCCACTACGACTACTGGCAGGACCGGGTGCGCAACTCGATCCTCATAGACGCCAGCGCCGACATCCTGCTGTACGGCAACGCCGAGCGTGCCATTGTCGAAGTCGCCCAGCGCTTGTCCTACGGTCAGAAGATCGAAGACATCACCGATGTGCGCGGCACCGCGTTTATCCGTCGCGATACGCCCAAAGACTGGTACGAAGTCGATTCCACGCGCATCGATCGTCCGGGCAAGATCGACAAGATCATCAACCCGTACGTGAACACCCAAGACACTGCTGCTTGCGCCATCGAGCAGGAAAAGGGCCCGGTGGAAGACCCACAGGAAGCCAAGGTTGTACAGATCCTGGCCAGCCCGAAAATGACCCGCGACAAAACGGTGATCCGTCTGCCGTCGGTGGAAAAAGTCCGTAATGACGCGGTGCTCTATGCCCACGCCAACCGTGTACTGCACCTGGAAACCAACCCTGGCAACGCCCGTGCGCTGGTCCAGAAGCATGGCGAAGTCGACGTCTGGTTCAACCCGCCGCCGATTCCGATGACCACCGAGGAAATGGACTACGTGTTCGGCATGCCGTATCAGCGCATCCCGCACCCGGCGTATGGCAAGGCGAAAATCCCGGCCTACGAGATGATCCGTTTTTCGGTGAACATCATGCGTGGCTGCTTCGGCGGCTGCACCTTCTGTTCCATCACCGAACACGAAGGCCGGATCATCCAGAACCGTTCCGAAGAGTCGATCATTCGCGAGATCGAAGAAATTCGCGACAAGGTTCCGGGTTTTACCGGCGTCATTTCCGATCTCGGCGGCCCGACCGCGAACATGTACCGCATTGCATGCAAGAGCCCGGAAATCGAATCCGCGTGCCGCAAGCCTTCCTGCGTGTTCCCAGGCATCTGCCCGAACCTGAACACCGATCACTCGTCGCTGATTCAGCTTTATCGCAGTGCCCGTGCGTTGCCGGGCGTGAAGAAAATCCTCATCGCTTCCGGCTTGCGCTACGACCTTGCGGTCGAGTCGCCGGAGTACGTCAAGGAGCTGGTGACCCACCACGTCGGTGGCTACCTGAAGATTGCCCCGGAACACACCGAGGAAGGTCCGCTCAATCAGATGATGAAGCCGGGTATCGGTACTTATGACCGGTTCAAGCGCATGTTCGAGAAGTTCTCGAAGGAAGCCGGGAAAGAGCAATACCTGATTCCGTACTTCATCGCCGCCCACCCGGGTACGACCGACGAAGACATGATGAACCTGGCCCTGTGGCTCAAGGGCAACGGATTCCGTGCCGACCAGGTGCAGGCTTTCTACCCGTCGCCGATGGCCAGCGCCACCGCCATGTACCACTCGGGCAAGAACCCGCTGCGCAAGGTCACCTACAAGAGCGACTCGGTGGTCATCGTCAAGAGCGAAGAGCAGCGTCGCCTGCACAAGGCGTTCCTGCGCTATCACGACCCGAAAGGCTGGCCGATGCTGCGCGAAGCGTTGATCCGCATGGGCCGGGGCGACTTGATCGGGCCGGGCAAGCACCAGTTGATCCCGCTGCACCAGCCATCCGCCGACAGCTACCACAGTGCCCGTCGCAAGAACTCGACGCCGGCCGGCAGCCACAAGGTTGCAGGGGAAAAGACCACCAAGATCCTGACCCAGCACACGGGATTGCCGCCACGCGCCAGCGACGGCGGCAATCCGTGGGACAAGCGCGAACAGGCCAAGGCGGCGGCATTCGCCCGCAACCAGCAGGCGGCCAAGGAGCGCAAGGACGCGGCCAAAGGCAAGGGACCCAAGCAGGGTCGCAAACCGGTCGTACCGCGCTAAGCTGCCCTTGAGATGAACAGAACGCCAACCTTCGGGTTGGCGTTTTGCATTCCTCTCCCTGTAGGAGCGAGCAAGCTCGCGATGGACGACGGGGCACCGCGGGGTGTCAGGTTGCCCGCGTTATCGTTGACCGCCATCGCGAGCTTGCTCGCTCCTACAGGGGGCAGGCGATCAGTCGGGCTTTTGCTCGACCCACTTCGGCGCAACGCTCGGTTGCCAGTTATCGAGGGCGTCGAGCAGCGTGGTCGGCGATTCGCTGACTTGCAGCATGTCGCGGTGCGCGCCACGCACGAAACCTTCGCTGACGATGTGGTCGAGGAATCCGGTGAGTTTGCTGTAGAAGCCGTTCACTTCCAGCAAACCCAGCGGTTTGCCGTGATAACCCAATTGGCCCCAGGTCCAGACCTCGAACAGTTCTTCGAGTGTGCCCAGGCCACCGGGCAGGGCGATGAACGCGTCGCTGAGTTCAGCCATTCGTGCCTTGCGAGCGTGCATACCGTCCACCACTTCCAGGCGAGTCAGCCCTTTATGGCCGATTTCCTTGTCCATGAGACTTTGCGGAATGATGCCAACCACCTCACCGCCGGCGGCCAGCGCGGCATCGGCCACGATGCCCATCAGGCCGACGGCACCCCCGCCATACACCAGTGTCAGCTTGCGTTCGGCCAATGCCCGGCCCAGCGCAATGGCGGCGTCACGGTAAGCCGGGTTCGTGCCGGTACTGGCACCACAAAATACACATACGGATGCTAAAGACATGCCTTACTCCATGGTCGATCAGGGCCACAGAGTAAAGGCAGGCGTGCGTCGCTCCAAGGACTAAACTTCTCGCCTGGGCGTTTCGTACGTACCGCTGGCGCCGCAGGCATAGGCGGCAAGCAGGCTGCATAACAGGCTATTGAGGGTCATGTCAGGGGCTCCGATCAGTGATGATGGGCTGATCATAGGGCCGGGCCAGAGCTTTGGCCGGTAGATTGTCTTGATGGGTGCCATAGCTCAAAAGTTGTATACAATTTTTGATTCAAGTCATATGAACTTGCGAAGTTTTCAGGCAGTCTTCTGTCCACTCGCATTTCTCGTTAACCCTGCCTTGGAGATTCACCATGTTTGCCAAACTCGTTGCGGTATCCCTGTTGACACTGGCCAGCAGCCAATTGATGGCTGCCGAGTGCAAAGTCACCGTTGACTCCACAGACCAAATGTCCTTCAACACCAAGGCCATTGAAATCGACAAGAGCTGCAAAACCTTCACCGTTGAACTGACTCATTCCGGCAGTTTGCCGAAAAACGTCATGGGTCATAACTGGGTGTTGAGCAAAGAGGCCGACATGCAGCCGATCGCCACCGACGGCTTGAGCGCCGGTATCGAGAAGAATTACTTGAAGGAAGGCGACGCCCGTATCATTGCCCACACCAAGATCGTCGGCGCCAATGAAACCGACTCGGTGACCTTCGATGTGTCGAAACTCGATCCAGCTGAAAAATACGGTTTCTTCTGCTCGTTCCCGGGCCACATCTCGATGATGAAAGGCACCGTGACCCTGAAATAACCTGAAACACCGCGTCATCGTTCATCGCGAGCAGGCTCGCTCCCACAGATTTGGCGCAGTCGATGTGGGAGCGAGCCTGCTCGCGAAAGGGCCATTAGCATCAACGAATGCAGTGGCCAAAAAAAGCCCGCTGCGGATCACTCCGCAGCGGGCTTTTTCATTCATTCACACCTCAAGGCGCAAACGGCATCACGCGCTTGTGATGGGTCTTGTTGTAGGTGTTCACGATGATCTTGAACGCTTCCTCGCGCACCGGATGGCCGTGCAGGAAGGCGTCGATCTCGGCGTAAGTCACGCCGTGGGACGCTTCGTCCGGTTTGCCGGGGGCCAGGTCTTCGAGGTCGGCGGTGGGGACTTTTTCCACCAGCGATTCCGGCGCGCCAAAGCTGCGGGCAATTGCCCGGACCTGATTTTTCACCAGGCCGCTCAGTGGCGCCAGGTCGCAGGCGCCATCACCGAACTTGGTGAAAAAGCCCATGACCGCTTCGGCTGCGTGATCGGTACCGATCACCAGGCCATGAGCCGCGCCGGCGATGGTGTACTGGGCGACCATGCGCATCCGCGCCTTGGTGTTGCCCAGCACGAAATCCACCGAGACCGCCTGCTTGCCTTCGAATGCCGCGACTTCGCTGGCCAGGGATTTGACTGCCGGGCCGATGTTCACCGTATGGCGCTCATCCGGCTCGATGAAGTCCACCGATGCCTGGGCATCGTGTTCATCGAACTGGATTTCGTACGGCAAGCGCACGGCGATGAACTTGTAGCTGTCGTCACCCGTGCGTTGGCGCAGTTCAACCATGGCGCGCTGGGCCAGCAGGCCGGCGGTCAGGGAGTCGACGCCGCCGCTGATGCCCAGCACCAGCGTCTTGAGCCCGGAATTCACCAGGCAGTCTTGGATGAAGGTAATCCGTCGGGCGACTTCCGCTTCAAGAGCGGCCTGGTCGGCAAATGGCGGTTGGACCTTGAGCTGTTCAGCAATCTCACGCTGTACGGCTTGCATGAATTCACTCCTTGCCAGATAGGCTGGATGGGGCAGGTACTTGGAAAACGTGGCGCAAATAGGCGACGAAATTCGGGTCTTTGCAGTGAGTCTTGCCTGGCTCGTCGGAGATCTTCGCCACCGGCGCGCCGTTGCAGGCGGTCATTTTAAGCACGATGCTCATCGGTTCGACACCCGGAATATCGCATGTCAGGTTGGTGCCGATACCGAAGCTGACGTTGATTCGTCCATGCAGTGCCCGGAATATTTCCAGGGATTTGGGCAGCGTCAGGCTATCGGAGAACACCAGCGTCTTGCTCATCGGGTCTATGCCGAGTCTGTGATAGTGCGCGATGGCTTTTTCCGCCCACTGCACCGGATCACCGGAGTCGTGACGCAAACCGTCGAAGAGCTTGGCGAAAAACAGATCGAAATCGCCAAGGAAAGCATCGCTGGTGATGCAATCGGTCAGGGCGATCCCCAGCAGGCCGCGATACTCGCGGACCCAGCAATCGAGGGCGGCAATCTGGCTGTCTATCAGACGCGGGCCGAGTTGCTGGTGGGCCATGATCCATTCGTGGGCCATGGTCCCCAGCGGCTTCATGTCCAGCTCCCGGGACAGGTGCACGTTGCTGGTGCCGACGAAACGGCCGGGAAAGTCGTGCTTGAGCACGTTCACCACTTCTTCCTGTACCCGGTACGAGAAACGACGTCGGGTGCCGAAATCGGCTACCTGCAGGTGCGCCAATTCATCGTCGCTGGCGTTGGCGGCGAGCCAGTCGAACTTGCGATAGAGCTGTTCACGCGCCTGTTCCAGGACAATTTCCCGGTAGCGATAGCGGTTACGCACCTCGCTGACCATTGCCAGAATCGGCACCTCGAACAGGATCACATGCAACCAGGGGCCACGCAGGCGGATAAACAGCTCACCGTTTTCGATGCCCGTGTGGATATAGCGCAAGTTGAAGCGAAACAGCCCGAGAAAACGCAGGAAATCCGGTTTCAGAAAGGAAATTCTTTCCAGGAAGCTCAACTGATCGGCGCTCAGGCTCAACTCGGCCAGGCGCTCGATCTGGAAGCGGATTTCCGCCAGGTACGGACGCAAGTCCTCGCTGTTACGGCAACGAAACTCCCATTCGACTTCCACGTTCGGGTAGTTGTGCAGCACCGCCTGCATCATCGTCAGCTTGTAGAAGTCGGTGTCGAGCAGGTTCTGCACGATGCGATCGGCAAACACACTCTCGCTCATAACGGGGACTCTCCATGGGGAATAGAGACAGTGGCGCATATCGCCGGTGGAAATTGCCAGCGATTTTTGCGCTGAACCTCTGTAGGAGCGAGCAAGCTCGCGATGGTGGACAACGATGACGCTGGCTGTCTGACACCCCGCGGTGTTCTGTCGTTCATCGCGAGCTTGCTCGCTCCTACAGGGGGGCTTCAGGGTTGGGGCGTGTCGATCTGCTCCAGCATCCACCTCACGAAATCCCGTACCTTAGGCACTTCCGCCGAATGCTCCGGATACGCCAGGTAATAGGCATCGGTGCTGGGCATTGCATGCTGCCAGGGAATGACCAGTTTGCCTTCGGCCAGTTCTTCCTCCACCAGGAACCGTGGCAGCAAGGCCACGCCGCAGCCGACCTGGGCGGCGCGGATGCACATGTAGAAGGTTTCGAAGCGTGGGCCGTGGTAGCTGTGTTCGGTGTGGTAGCCCTGGCTGTCGAACCAGTCGTGCCAGGCCTGGGGACGGGAAGCGTTTTGCAGCAGGACAAGCTCGGTGAGCTGCGTCGGATCGGTGAAGGGCTGGGCCGGCAGGCTGCCGGGAGCACAGACGGGGACAAGCTCTTCACCGAACAGCTTCAGGCATTCCGTGCCGGGACGTGATCCCTGGCCGAAGTAGAACGCCAGGTCGCTGCGACCTTGCAGCAGGTCATCGGCCTCCTGCTCGCTGCACAGGTCCAGATGGATCGACGGATGGCGCAGGCGCCAGCCTTTGAGGCGTGGCACCAGCCACCGCGCTCCAAAAGTTGGCGGCGTCGAGACGCGCAAGACCTCTGTTTCACCGCCGTAGGAGCGCAGGTAATGGGTCGACATCTCGACCTGCGTGAGGATTTTTCGCACTTCAACCAGGTACAAATCGCCTGCTGGCGTCATTTGCAGGCGTCGGCGCACCCGGCGAAACAACAAGTGCTGTAACAGCTCTTCGAGCTGTGCGACCTGCTTGCTGACAGCGCTCTGCGTCAGGTTCAGCTCCTCGGCGGCCCGGGTGAAGCTCAAATGACGGGTCACGGCTTCGAAACATTGCAGGGCAGCGATCGATGGCAGATAGCGTTTGTTCAGCATGGGCGGTCCTTTGTACTTGTCTCTTTATTGCCAGCAATGCACAGCATGAATAAACGGAATGATATCTCTCTTAAAGGTCGTTTGTTGAGTAACCTGCGGGGCGCTAAAACTACAGACCTGATCAGCCGTGATCGTGCGGCTGCACCTGTTCCGTTTTTTGCTTGAGGAGTGACCCATGGTTGCCGCATTGCTTGATCGTCTTGGAGTGAACCCGGCCCTGTACCAGAACGGCAAAGTGCCGGTGCATTCGCCCATCGACGGCAGTCGCATCGCCGCCGTGAACTGGGAAGGTGCCGCTGAAGTCGAGCAGCACATCAGTCGCGCAGATCATGCGTTCGAGCAGTGGCGCAAGGTTCCGGCCCCGCGTCGCGGCGAGCTGGTGCGTCAGTTCGGCGAAGTCCTGCGTCAATACAAGGCCGATCTCGGCGAGCTGGTGTCCTGGGAAGCCGGCAAGATCACCCAGGAAGGCCTGGGTGAAGTTCAGGAAATGATCGACATCTGCGACTTCGCCGTCGGCCTGTCCCGCCAGTTGTACGGCCTGACCATCGCCTCCGAGCGTCCAGGCCACCACATGCGCGAAACCTGGCATCCGCTGGGCGTTGTCGGCGTGATCAGCGCATTCAACTTCCCGGTGGCGGTCTGGGCCTGGAACACCGCGCTGGCGCTGGTTTGCGGCAACCCGGTGATCTGGAAACCGTCGGAAAAAACCCCACTGACCGCGCTGGCCTGCCAGGCGCTGTTCGATCGCGTACTGAAAAATTTCAGCGATGCGCCGGCGCACCTGTGCCAGGTCGTCATCGGTGGCCGCGACGCCGGCGAAGCCCTGGTCGATGACCCGCGCGTCGCGCTGGTCAGTGCCACCGGCAGCACCCGCATGGGCCGCGAAGTGGCGCCGAAAATCGCCGCACGTTTTGCCCGCAGCATTCTGGAACTGGGCGGCAACAACGCCATGATCCTCGGCCCAAGTGCCGACCTGGACATGGCGGTACGCGCGATTCTGTTCAGCGCCGTCGGCACCGCCGGTCAGCGTTGCACCACATTGCGTCGCCTGATCGCCCACGAGTCGGTCAAGGAAGAGATTGTCACTCGCCTCAAGGCCGCCTATTCCAAGGTGCGCATCGGTCATCCGCTGGAAGGCAACCTGGTCGGCCCGCTGATCGACAAACAAAGTTTCGACAATATGCAGGACGCGCTGGAGCAGGCGTTGAGCGAAGGTGGCAAGGTGTTTGGCGGCAAGCGTCAGCTTGAAGACAAGTTCCCGAATGCCTATTACGTTTCGCCGGCCATCGTCGAAATGCCGGAGCAGAGCGACGTGGTCCGCCACGAAACCTTTGCGCCGATCCTGTACGTGGTCGGTTACACGGACTTCAACGAAGCCCTGCGGTTGAACAACGCCGTGCCACAAGGCCTGTCGTCCTGCATCTTCACCACTGACGTGCGTGAAGCCGAGCAGTTCCTGTCGGCCGTGGGCAGCGACTGTGGCATTGCCAACGTCAACATCGGCCCGAGCGGTGCCGAAATCGGTGGTGCGTTCGGTGGCGAGAAAGAAACCGGTGGCGGCCGCGAATCCGGCTCCGATGCATGGCGCGCGTACATGCGCCGTCAGACCAACACCGTGAACTACTCGCTGGAGTTGCCGTTGGCGCAAGGGATTACGTTCGACTGATAGGCAAACCTGTAGGAGCGAGCATGCTCGCGATGGTCGTCAACGATGACGCGGGCTGTCTGATGCCCAGCGGTGCTCTGTCGTCCATCGCGAGCTTGCTCGCTCCTACATTGCATCGTGGGTTGGTTAGGTTTCTGATGGAGTCTGGCAATGCCGTTACGCGAAGAATGTCTGTGGGAAAAACTGACGCCGCAACGACCTGACCATGCGGCGCTCAAGGGAGAAGTAACGGCAGATGTCTGCGTCATCGGCGCCGGTTTTACCGGGCTGTCGGCGGCGGTGCATTTGCTGGAGCAAGGCAAGACAGTCTGTGTGCTGGAAGCCCATCGTGCCGGTCATGGCGGGTCGGGGCGCAACGTCGGGCTGGTCAACGCCGGGATGTGGATCCCGCCGGACGAGATCGAGGCCGGGTTCGGCCAGGCGGTCGGCAGTCAGCTCAATCGCATGCTGGGCGCGGCACCTTCATTGGTGTTCAGTCTGGTCGACAAATACAACATCGATTGCCAGTTGCGCCGCGAGGGCACGCTGCACATGGCGCACAACGCCCGTGGCGAAGCCGATCTGCGCAGTCGTGAAGAACAATGGAAGCGTCGTGGTGCGCCGGTGGAGCTGTTGACCGGAAAGGCGTGCGAGCAAGCGACGGGCACGAAAAAAATCGCTGCGGCATTGCTCGACCGTCGTGCCGGTACTCTCAACCCCATGGCCTTCACCACGGGGCTGGCCAAAGCGGCCGTCGGCCTTGGCGGTCGGTTGTTCGATCATTCCCCGGTCACTCGCCTGGAGCGCCAGGGGCAGCGTTGGTCGGTGCAGACTGCGCAGGGCTCGGTGCTGGCCGAGCAAGTGGTGATTGCCTCCAATGCGTACACGGAAGGCGACTGGACCGAGCTGCGGCGCAATTTCTTCCCCGGTTATTACTATCAAGTGGCGTCGGTGCCGTTGACCGACGAGGCTGCGCAACAAATCCTGCCGGGTGGCCAGGGTTCCTGGGACACCCGTCAGGTGCTCAGCAGTATTCGCCGGGACAAGGACGGGCGCCTGCTGCTCGGCAGCCTGGGAAATGGCAACCAGAAGCCGACCTGGTTTCTCAAGGCCTGGGCCGATCGGGTCCAGCAGCACTATTTCCCTTACCTCAAGTCGGTGGAGTGGGAATGCACCTGGACCGGTTGCATCGCCTTCACCCCCGATCACTTGATGCGGCTGTTCGAACCCGCCCCCGGCATAGTGGCAGTGACCGGTTACAACGGTCGTGGCGTGACCACAGGGACGGTGGTCGGCAAGGCGTTCGCCGATTATTTGTGTAACGGAAATCCTCAGGCGCTACCTATTCCCTTTGCACCCATGCAGCCACTGACCGGGGTGGGGCTGCGCAGTTGCCTGTACGAGGCGGGGTTCTCGCTGTATCACGCAGGCCAGTGCCTGCGGATCGTGATTTGATCAATTAAATTTGCTGCACAAAAGCGGCGCTTTTTCGATCAGCAGCTAGCCTGAAATGGTGCGGGTTGTAGCAGTCCCGCACCAGCAGTGTGCAGTTCGGTGACGCACGTTGTTACAGGCTGGTTGCACGTCGTTTAGTGCCGCGGTTGCAATGATGGCGCAGAGGGGTTGCGCCTGAAAAAAATACGGGTTTTACCCGCCGCGGTTTAGACGGTTGCACGCCCAATGAAAATGGGCCCGAAACAGTCGAAATAAGAATAAGGCAGCGACTTTTTTCAGAATAAAAAACCGATGGCACGGCCCTTGCTCTGAGCATTCAGTGAAGTCGCAGTGCCAATTAAAAAAAACCATGGAGCACCACCTCATGTCCCATACGTTTTACAAGAAAGGCTTTCTGGCTCTCGCAGTGGCTACTGCGTTGGGTGTTTCTGCGTTTGCTCAGGCTGACATCAAGATCGGCGTAGCAGGTCCAATGACGGGCGCCAACGCGGCGTTTGGCGAGCAATACATGAAGGGTGCACAGGCAGCGGCCGATGCGGTCAACGCAGCGGGCGGCGTCAACGGGGAAAAAATCGTACTGGTCAAGGGCGATGACGCCTGCGAACCGAAACAGGCGGTAACGGTCGCCAAGGACCTGACCAACCAGAAAGTCGCCGGCGTCGTCGGTCACTTCTGCTCCTCGTCGACCATCCCGGCCTCCGAGATCTACGACGAAGCGGGCATCATCGCAATCACTCCAGGCTCCACCAACCCACAGGTTACCGAACGCGGCCTGAGCGCCATGTTCCGTATGTGCGGTCGTGACGACCAGCAAGGCATCGTAGCCGGCGATTACATCGTCGACGTGCTCAAGGGCAAGAAGGTGGTCGTGCTGCACGACAAGGACACCTACGGCCAAGGCCTGGCTGACGCTACCAAGGCCCAGCTGGAAAAACGCGGCGTGAAGCCGGTGCTGTACGAAGGCCTGACTCGCGGCGAGAAAGACTTCAGCGCCGTGGTCACCAAGATCCGTGCGGCCGGTGCCGACGTGGTCTACTTCGGTGGTCTGCACCCGGAAGCCGGTCCACTGGTTAAACAACTGCGTACCGAAGGCCTGAAAGACGTGAAATTCATGTCCGACGACGGCATCGTGACCGACGAACTGGTGACCACCGCCGGCGGCCCGCAATACGTCGATGGCGTGCTGATGACCTTCGGCGCCGACCCACGCCTGCTGCCGGACAGCAAGACTGTCGTGGACGCCTTCCGCAAGGCCGGCACCGAGCCTGAAGGCTACACCCTGTACGCCTACGCGTCGGTTCAGACCCTGGCTGCAGCCTTCAACGGCGCCAAATCCAACAAGGGCGAAGATGCGGCTGCGTGGCTGAAGAAAAACCCGGTCAAAACCGTCATGGGCGAGAAGACCTGGGACAGCAAGGGTGACCTGAAAATCTCCGACTACGTGGTTTACCAGTGGGACAAGGACGGCAAATACCACCAGCTGGAAAAA
The DNA here is from genome assembly GCF_050280625.1 of Pseudomonas sp. NPDC089569. Classification (NCBI taxonomy): domain Bacteria; kingdom Pseudomonadati; phylum Pseudomonadota; class Gammaproteobacteria; order Pseudomonadales; family Pseudomonadaceae; genus Pseudomonas; species Pseudomonas sp. NPDC089569. Next base: position 353 of record NZ_JBNNVQ010000129.1, on the reverse strand, counting down.
CAGAAGTAAGGGCTGACGCGATCGGCTGACTGCTGATCCCCTGTAGGAGCGAGCACGCTCGCGATGACGGACTGACAGACGACACATTCGTTGATGGTCAAACCGCAATCGCGAGCAGGCTCGCTCCCACAGTGATCGGTGGTTTGCCAGCCGATCGCGCCTGACATTGCTCCGACGTAAATCTGTATTTTCCTTAGAAGAACCGCCCACCCACAGGTGTCCAGGTTCTCATTGCGTGAGATTGCGTTATGGATGGTATTTTCCTGCAGCAAATGGTCAACGGCCTGACTCTCGGGTCGGTCTATGGCCTGATCGCCATCGGCTACACAATGGTCTACGGCATCATCGGCATG
>NZ_JBNNVQ010000128.1:0-15433 GCF_050280625.1 Pseudomonas sp. NPDC089569 | reverse complement strand
GCCTGTGCATCCGTCAGCGCCGGATACGCCGATTCAGTGATCGTCAGCAACATCGGATGCCCGTATTCGCCGGCCCCCGTGTGCAAGTCGAAACAAAGATCCGCAAGGTATTGAAGATCGCCAAGGAACCGATCTCCATGGAAACCCCGATCGGTGATGACGAAGACTCCCATCTGGGCGACTTCATCGAAGACTCGACCATGCAGTCGCCAATCGATGTCGCCACCGTTGAGAGCCTCAAGGAAGCGACCCGCGAAGTACTGTCCGGCCTCACTGCCCGTGAAGCCAAGGTACTGCGCATGCGCTTCGGTATCGACATGAACACCGACCATACCCTCGAAGAGGTTGGCAAGCAGTTCGACGTAACCCGTGAGCGGATTCGTCAGATTGAAGCCAAGGCGCTGCGCAAGTTGCGCCACCCGACGCGAAGCGAGCATCTGCGCTCCTTCCTCGACGAGTGATCACAGAACCCCCGGCCCAGGCCGGGGGTTTTGTTTTATGCAGATAAATACCCCCCTCGCCCCACTGCCCAGCGATTGCCCGTCTACACTCGAAGCATTCCCCGAGCCATAACGAGACCGTTATGCCCAGACTGCCGACCGTGCTCTTTTTGCTGTCGCTGATAACCTGGACCGCAACGGCTGGCGCGCTGACTCTGACCGACGAAGAACGTAGCTGGCTTGCGGCACACCCGGACTTGCGCCTGGGTGTCGATGCGTCCTGGCCGCCCTTCGAGTTTCGCGACGACCAGGGACGTTACCAGGGCCTTGCAGCAGACTACATCGACCTGATCCGCCGTCGCCTGGCCATCAAGCTCACCCCCATCGAGCCCGTGAGCTGGACGCAGGTACTGGAGCAGGCCAGACAGGACAAGCTGGACCTGTTGCCGGGCATCATGTCGACGCCCGAACGCCAGGCATTCCTGTCGTTCACCCGCCCCTATCTGGATTTTCCGATCGTCATTCTGGCCCACGTCGGCGGCGCGCAACCGCGCAAAATCGCGGATTTGTACGGGTTGAAAATCGCCGTGGTGGAAAACTACGCCCCCCACGAACTGCTGCGCACCCACAACCCCGACCTGAACCTGGTGGCCATGCCCAATGTCAGCTCGGCCCTGCAGGCGTTGGCCACTGATAAAGTGGATGCGGTGGTGGGCGATCTTGCCTCCAGCGTCTGGAGCCTGCGCCAGCTCAAGCTGGAAGGGCTCTACGTCAGTGGCGAGACACCCTATCGCTATCAACTGGCCATGGCCGTGCCGCGGGACAACAAGGTACTGATCGGTATTCTGGACAAAGTCCTGGCCGACATGAGCCCGGCGGAAATCAGTGCCATTCAGGAGCACTGGGTCGGCAACGTCCTCGATCATCGGACATTCTGGTCCGATTTACTGACCTACGGCCTGCCAGGATTGCTGGTGCTGATCACCGTGCTGGCGGTGGTGATCCGGATCAACCGCCGGCTCAGTTCGGAAATCGCTCGCCGAGTCGATCTGGAACAGGAACTGCGCAGCAGCGAATACCACTACCGTGGACTGGTCGAAAGCCTGTCGGCCATTGCCTGGGAAGCGCGGATAAGTGACTTCACTTACAGCTATGTATCACCCCACGCTGAAGACTTGCTCGGCTACCCGCTGTCTCACTGGCTGATTCCCGGGTTCTGGCGCAACATCATTCACCCCGCCGACCTCACACGCGCGCAAAGCTTCTGCGATCACGAAGTGCTGGCCGGGCGCGACCACAGCCTCGATTACCGGGTCATTACCGCTGATGGCCGCTGCTTGTGGGTGCGCGATATCGTCAGCCTGATCGAACATGGCCATGAACCGATCATGCGCGGGCTGATGATCGATATCAGTGAAGCCAAGCGCACTGAAGAAGCATTGCGTCTGTCGGAGCAGAAATTTGCTTCGGTGTTCCAGCAATGCCCCGACATTCTGGTCATCGCACGGCTCTCCGACGGCTGCCTGCTGGAAGTCAACGAGGCATTTGAGGAGCAAATCGGCCTCAGGGCCGAAGAAGTCATCGGCCAGACCGCCACCGAACTCAACATCTGGGGCATTCCCGGCGTGGGACCAGGGTTATTGCAGCGCCTGCAGTCCGGCAGTATCCGCAACCTGGAGATGCCCTTTCGTCGCAGCAATGGCCAGGTGTTCACCGGACTTATTTCAGCCGAACCTTTTGATCTCGACACGACCCCCGCGTTGGTGGTGGTGGTGCGCGACATCACTCAACTCAAGGAAACCCAGCAACAGCTGCAGACTTCCGAAGAGAAATTCGCCAAGGCGTTCCACGCCTCCCCGGATGGTCTGCTGCTATCGAGGCAGAGCGATGGCTTGCTGCTTGAGGTCAACGAAGGGTTCAGCCGCATCACCGGTTTCAACAGCGCGATGTCGGTGGATCGCTCGGCGCTGGACCTGGGCATCTGGGTCAACCTCAATGAGCGCAAACAAATGCTCGACCTGCTGCACAGGGACGGTTTTGTCCGCGATTTCAGTTGCCACATCCGCCGCAGCGATGGGCAGATCCGTCTCTGCGAGGTGTCCAGCCGCCCACTGCCGATCGGCAATGATGACTGCATGCTGACCATCGCCCGGGACATTACCGAGCGTCACCTGATGCAGGAAAAGCTGCAGCAGGCCGCCACGGTGTTCGAGAGCACCGCCGAAGGCGTACTGATCACCGATACCCAGCAGCACATCAGCGCCGTCAACCGTGCCTTCACCGAAATCACCGGCTACAGCGAAAGCGAAGCCCTGGGGCACACCCCGCGCCTGCTTGCCTCCGGCCTGCATGACAGTGCCTTTTACGCCGCCATGTGGCATCAACTGACCGCCGAAGGACACTGGCAGGGTGAAATCTCCAACCGGCGCAAGAACGGCGAGCTTTATCCGAGCTGGCTGACCATCAGCGCCGTGCGCAACCGGGACAAGTTCATTACCCACTTCGTGGCCGTGTTCGCCGACATTTCCAGCCTCAAGCACGCCCAGGCCAAACTTGACTACCAGGCCCACCACGATCCGTTGACCGGCCTGCCCAACCGTACCCTGTTCGAAAGCCGCTTGCAGAGCGCACTCAACAGCCAGCACGAAAACGGTGGCCAGGGCGCGGTGCTGTTCCTCGACCTGGACCGTTTCAAACACATCAACGACAGCCTCGGCCATCCGGTCGGCGACCTGCTGCTCAAGGGCATTGCCGTACGGCTCAAGGAGCAATTGCGCGACATCGACACCGTGGCGCGCCTGGGTGGCGACGAGTTCATCATCCTGCTGCCAGGCCTTCAACAGCCGAGCGATGCCGACAACATCGCCACCAAACTGCTTCACTGCTTCAGTGCGCCCTTCCAGGCCGGCGAACACGAGTTCTTCATCAGCTCCAGCATCGGCACCAGCCTTTATCCACAGGACGGCTGCGACGTCGCCACCCTGATCAAGAACGCCGACGCGGCGATGTACCGCTCCAAAGCCAAGGGCCGCAACCGGGTCGAAAGCTATACCTGCGACCTCACCGCGCAAGCCAGCGAGCGTGTGGCGCTGGAGCATGAACTGCGGCGCGCCATCGAGCGCAATGAACTGCACCTCTGCTACCAACCGAAGATCAGCCTGGACGACTATCGCCTGGTCGGTGCCGAAGCGCTGATCCGTTGGCGTCATCCAACGTTTGGCGACGTGCCGCCGGAGCACTTCATTTCCCTGGCCGAAGAAAACGGCATGATCCTGCAACTCGGGGACTGGGTACTGGAAACCGCCTGCCGGCAAATGCATGAATGGAACCAGACCTACGAAGGCCTTGGCCCGCTGTCGGTCAACCTCGCCGGTGCGCAGTTGCGCCAACCGAACCTGCTGGGTCGCATCGAACAACTGCTCAAGGACTACGGCTTAAGACCCGGCTACCTGCAACTGGAAATCACCGAAAACTTCATCATGAGCCAGGCCGAAGAAGCGCTGGCGGTGCTGCATCAACTCAAGCGACTGGGCGTACAACTGGCCATCGACGACTTCGGTACGGGCTACTCGTCACTGAGCTACCTCAAGCGCCTGCCGCTGGACATTCTCAAGATCGACCAGTCGTTCGTGCGCGGCCTCCCGGACGACCCCCACGACGTCGCCATCGTGCGCGCCATCATCGCGTTGGGACGCAGCATGCAATTCACAGTGATTGCCGAAGGCGTCGAAAGCCAGGCCCAGCAACAATTCCTGGCCGCCGAAGGCTGTGAGCAGATCCAGGGCTACATCGTCAGCCTGCCCCTGCCTGCGGACGAATTCGCGGCAACGTTTCTTCGTACAACCGTATTGGATTTTTCGGATAGCACAGCCGCGAAACCATCGTTATAATCCGGCGCCTACTGAGGGCCTATAGCTCAGTTGGTTAGAGCAGAGGACTCATAATCCTTTGGTCCACGGTTCAAGTCCGTGTGGGCCCACCATATGAATCAAGACCTGCAGCCCAGCTGCAGGTCTTGACGCCAAAATCTTATGTTCCCGAGGTACAGGGTACAGCCCGTACCGACCGTTCTCGGAGAACCATAGGCAACCCTCGTAAAATCTCCCTCTGGCACATGGAAGGCATGTCATTCGCAAGAATGGTTGGCCAACAACATCCAAAACCTTCCGTACCAAGAAGCCCACAACCCAACGTGGCGAAATTTCTAAAGCCAGGAAAATCATCGAACATCTTGTTTCAACCGGATAAAGCGCTTTCGACTGTTGCAAGGGGCAGGCCTGCTATGGGGCTCCGAGCCTTTGCTCAATCTTGCGCCATAGCTCGGGCCAGTCCTGGACCCAGCAACAATGGTGGTCATATCCCGGCAACAGCCACACCTGATTTGAATGCCCGGCAACGAACCGCTCGGCCAGCTCGTGCGGCACCACCGTATCGTTTTCACCCGTCAGATGCAGTTGCTTGATCCCGGCCAACGCCTGGCGATTGTCAGCAGGATTGAGCGAAGCATTCAACGGTGAAACGTGATGCAGCTCGGTCCAGGCACGATGATCAAGGTTACCCGCCACGCTGACGACAGCACTCACATCAGTACGCCGCTCGGCCAGCAACAGGGCCAGCGCCGCCCCTCCGGAATACCCGACCAACACCAGCTTTTCCGCCCCGGCACGGGCTTTGAGCTCACCGACGGCCTGATCCAGACTGTCCACGACCTCTTCAGCAAAACGTGCATCGGTCCAGTAGCGGCGCGCGCAGTTGGATTGACCGGCCCCGATATATTGACAGGGGCGCGCCAGGTACGCCGCATTGCCGATCGGTTGAGCCAGCGCCAGGCGCAGGCCCAATGGGTCGATCGGCGTGGGATCGGCCGAGGGCTGGCTGGAGCTGACCCAGGCAAACCCATCGCCCTCCAGATAGAGGGTCAACTGACGGTCAATCGAGTAAACCGCGGGCGTGAAAGCCTGTAGGCGAAAAGACCGGGTATCGATGGTGACAGACTGCCAATGCCGGGCTTGCACCAGGGCCAGGGCTGATTGTCGACGAACATCAGGGGGTGGGATGGTGCTGCAAGCTGCCAGCAAGAGCAGCAACAGCGTACCGAACAAGGGTCGCACGGACATTCAAACGGGCCGGTGATCGCGGGGCGCACAGCATAAGCCCACCAGCGGCCGTGGTGAAGCCGGATCAGCCCCATTGCAGGGCTGATCCGGCATCGGCTCAGAAAGCCCAGCGTACCTTCAGGGCCGCACTCTGGTTGAGGAAGTCAGTGCGTGACTCGACATCGTAGCGCAGGCTGACTTCAGTGCCGTTGTCCAGTGTATGGGTCAGACCCAGGCCGCCCCGCTCCAGCCACGGGCTTGGGTCCAGACCGCGGGTGGTGAAGGCGGCGGTCGAGGCGCCGGCATAAGCAGAAGTAATCGACGATTGTTCGTTGATCAAATCGTAACCGGCACCCAGGTTGGCGCTCAGCTGGGTGTGCTCGTTGAGGTTGTAGTTGAGCTTGCCGTCGACGCTGAGGATAAATTGCTCGGCGTCATTGCGGTCGACATCCAGGTCCAGCGCCCCGGCACCCTTCTCGTGATAGCCCTCATCACCGATCCAGGTGTAGTCAGCGCGTACCGACGGCAGAAAGGTCAACTGCTCGCTGAAGTGCAGCGCATGGCCAAGGCCAACCCCGATGTGCGCGCTTTGGCTGTTGTAGTCAGCCTTGGCGGTGCTCGAAGCGAACGCAATCTGACGCTTGCCATCGTTGTTGTGCTGGCCGACATCGACCTGGAAATTCACCTCGGTGTCCGGCTGGAGGCTGTAGCTGCCGTAGCCAATCAACTGATAGGTGTCCACATCCAGGCTTTGCCGGGCGATGCTGGAATTGCTGTCGACGTCGGTCCGGGCATAGGCGAATGCCACGCCCAGGCGCAGTTGCTCGGTGAATGCCGCGTCGGTACCGATGGCAAGGCCAGTAGTGTTGGCGTCGAAGCCCGATACACCTTTGTTGTCATCCTGATCGGCCCACGAGCCGAAGGTCTTGATCCAGGCGTGGTTGTCGCTGGTCAGGTCACCGCCGGACAGGCCGCTGTTGCTGTCCTGACGCGCTTGAACCACGTTGTTGATGCTCGACAGGGCGCTGGTGGTCGCCCCCGAGGCGCCGCCGGTCATCAGTGGCAGGGTCTGGGTGACCGCCTCAGAGACTTGCTGCTCGGTGGTCAGACTGACGAACTTGCCGGCCAGTTCACCATTCGGGTTACTGGTGATGACCTGGTCGAGCACCACGGCGGCACCATGGCCGGGGTGGTTGCCATTGTTGTTGACGCTTTGCACCACGGTGCTGCTGGTGACTGGATCCGGGGTGGAGGTCGGCGGAGCAGTTGTGATCGGCGGGGTTGGCGCCGCGGCGGTCAGGGTCAGGTTGACGTTGTTGCCGTCCTTCACCGCGCCAAAGTCGAACAGGATCGAGTTATCCGTGACGTGGAAAGTACCATCGCTGTTTAGCGTGGTTGCACTCAACACGTGCTGCAGGCTGCTGCTGGTGAACGTATGGTTGGGGTCGGTAACGTCGACGTCAATCTTCGCATTGCTGGCCAGGTTGGCCGTGCCAGCGACAACCAGCTTGCCGAAGTTGGCGTCGTCGGCGACGCCGAGTTTCAGCACGCCGTTGGTGCTCTGGGTATAGTCGCCGTGGATCGTGCCGGTAACGCCGGAGGCCAGGCTGACGACACCGTTGTTAGTGAAGCCGTTGCTGACGGTAATACCGTTGGCGAATTCCGACGTTGAGTTGCCAACGCCCATGTTCAGAGTCGCCCCTTGTTCGACCGTGAAACTCTTCACGACATAGGCGTTTTCGTTGGCGAATACCGCGCCGGACTTGACGGAGACATCGGAGTTGGTGGCATACACATCACCGATCAAGTGTGCGTTGGTACCACTGATATCGATGGCCCCGGCGTTTGCAAGGTTGTCGACGTAGATGGAGTACAGGTCACCGGAAATGGTGCCACTGTTGCGCACACCCCCCATGACAGGTTCAGTACCACCTTCACCGAGGTGCAGGCTGATACCGGCATACCGGCCGGAAATGGTCCCGGCGTTATCGACGCCGCCGGTGATTGCACCGCCTGTCTCGAGGTGAATGCCCGAATTGGAATTAGCTACGGAACCGCCGCCGTTGATAACGCCACCGGCCTGGTTGATGACTTTGCCCGCAATGGTGGAGTTGATCAGGAAAAGCCCATCTGAACCGGTCGACGTAATGGTGCCGGAGTTAGTCAGGTTATCGGTCAGCGCAGCCTTATACAGGAGCATACCCACGTTGCTGGTACCGTCGATGGTGCCGGCGTTGGTGATGCTGCCGATGCTCATCACCCCAGTGCCCTGGTAACCCAGGTTGATGCCGCCAATGCCGCGAATGGTTGCACCGGACAGGTTGATGAGGCTGGTGCCGCTCTCACCTTCGATTGCGTGTAGCGAGATGGCATAGTCGTTCCCGCTGGTGATGCTACCTGCGTTGCTAACGGTACCGAAACCGCTGGAGGAGTTCACACCAGGGCCCGTCGAAGCAGCAATACTGCCACCTTGCGCCACCGTTAAGCTGTTGGTGCCCCAGGTCAGATTGCACGTACTCGTCATTGAGTTGGACGAGGTAATCGGGACGTAACCGCAGCCCGCTGTCGCCTGCGCCGAACTGGCCACCACGCTCAACCCCAGCGCTACCAGCAATTTCTCCCCGGTGCTGCGTTTACCCCCCGCAGAAGCCAATTCGTCGACGACTACAAATGCACTGCGCGCATGGCTCCAGATAATACGAAAAGCCTTGTTCATGTTGCTCCTAGATGGTCGGCAGACCTTTTTTTTAATGGCGCGCAGACTAGCTGAAGTACGTTTTACTGAAAACGGGAAACCCATGAAAACATGGCCTTTTTGATATCATTTTGGCCCCATGCACTTCCAACCTGTCAGCGCAGGCGTGACGCCTAAGTAATTACCCTATTAACCAGTGGTACTTTTACTATCCAGTGCCTGCTCGCCGCCTCTTTCCGATTTCTACCAGGAAGCCACTGATCATGATGTTGCATATCCCTCAGGTACTCAGCACCGAGCAATTGGCCGAGTGCCGTCAGCGCCTGTTGCAGGCCAGTTGGGGCGATGGCCGGGTCACGACCGGTTTTCAGGCGGCTCTGGTCAAGAACAACTCGCAGCTGCCCCTCGACTCCCCTGCGGCCCAGGCCGTGGGTCAGGTCATCCTCCAGGCGCTGGAGCGTCACCCGCTGTTCATCTCTGCCGCGCTCCCGCACAAGATCCTGCCGCCGCAGTTCAATTGTTACCAGAACGGCCAGGCCTACGGGATGCATGTGGATAGCGCCATGCGCAAGGACCGCAACAGCAACGGCTATTTACGCACGGACCTGTCGGCCACCTTGTTCCTGACGCCCCCCGAGGATTACGACGGCGGTGAATTGTTGATCGACGACGTCGGCGGCACTCGCAGCTACAAGTTGCCGGCTGGCGATATGGTGCTGTACCCATCCACCACCCTGCATCAGGTCATGCCAGTTACCCGTGGCGCGCGGATTTGCTCATTCTTCTGGTTGCAGAGCATGGTGCGCGACACAGGTCAGCGCCAACTGCTGTTCCAGCTCGATAGCAACATTCAGCAGCTCAACCGCGAATTGGGCGCTGGGCATTCGAACTGCGTGCAACTGACCGGCATTTACCACAACCTGCTGCGACGCTGGAGCGAGGTCTAAGGCTGACCCGCTGCTCCCGGTGCATGGTGCCTGCTCAGGTAGATGCGAGGTGGGCGTTATGAGGTGAGGGTCTGCATACGTTTAGTTCCGTTTACTTCAAGTGTCGGAATTTCGGATGACGCCTTCAGACGTTGTAGGCAAACTCCGAATCGCTCGTTTTGGGCATTTTGCTGCCTTGTTGCGCTTTTCTTTGACGGGATAGTCTCCGGGGGTCGCTGACTGTTCAGTGATCGGGCTTGGAAACCCGTCGGACTAAACCGCAACAGCAACCCCACCGCGATTGCAGACGTTAACGACTGCGAACTCTGTGTTATGGCAGCTGTGCGTGGGACGCCTTCGGGCGTGCCGGTTTATTGGTCCCCGGTTTCCAACCTGCGCACAGCCGCCACCCATTCGCTTGGAAACGAATGTGGCGACTCCTCTAACGCTGGAGTAAAACAATGACCAAAACAAATTCACCCGACTCTTCCGACCTGAAAACAATCGGCTTCACCCCTTTCCTCTTCTGCTCCGATCACCCCCTGTTCCACGTCTGCCGCGACGTCCCCATCGCCGACGCCCTTGCCCAAGCCTCCGATCTGCTGTACCTCGCCAAGTCCCTCACCGTCGACGCTGCCTACGCCCAAGACTCCGACCGCCACGCCTGGGCCGCGCACTATCTGACAACGATGAGTAAAGCGCTGGTCGATGATGTGGTGAAGGTGCTAACGCGACGGCCGGTTGGAGCAGACAACAAAGCCAACCGCTGAATCAAAAATACTGTAGGAGCGAGGCTTGCCCGCGAAGAAAGCTCCGCGGATTGTCAGAATTACCGCGTTATCGTTCTTCGCGGGCAAGCCTCGCTCCTACGGTAGATCGGTTCCAGCATTTCAGCTGTCAGCACGCCCTCATAGGTATCCGCCGGGGTGCCCCACTGCTCCACGAGGGCCATGCGGTCGACCAGCACGACGGCCAGTTCAGTGATGGTTGCGGCCATCGCCTCCACGAGGTCTTGAGTCTGTCGCCACAGCCGATCATTGATCGCCTTGAGCTCGGCGCAGATGCTCTCAGGCGAGGAGTCCGGGTAATCGATGTTGCGCAGCAGGTGCCGCAGCTCCCTGATTTTCGCGTCATCCCTTTCAGCCCCGTGGGCACCCTTGAGGATGGCGATCGCTTTTGATGTGTCGACGCGTTTGCGGGTCCCAGGGTTCGAGGGCAATGTCTGCGCCATCACCCCCGCAAACAGGACCATCATCCGGGCCTCCAGGTATTGCTTCATGGCTTGCATTGACGAAAGGGGCCGCACCAGGTTGATGGACGCGCCGCCCTTGTGCCTCAGGTCCATGCTCACTGAAAGGGTCACACCGCCCGTGGCAAAGCCCAGGGCGCGGGCCACGACGTAGTGGCCCATTTCGTGATGGGCGATCTGCAAGGCGTGATCGCGTACGGCGGATGGCATCTTGCTCGACATGTCCATTGCCTCGGGCTCTATGTTCTCGCATTCGACTACGAGTGGGTGTCGCTGTCCACACGCCAAGGCGATGCGCAGATCCTGTAGGAGCGAGCATGCTCGCGATGGTTGCAGCTGCACCGCGGGGAGTCAGGATGCCCGCGTTATCGTTGACGTCCATCGCGAGCGTGCTCGCTCCTACATACACGCCAAGGCGGTGCGCAGATCCTGTAGGAGCGAGCCTGCTCGCGATGGTTTCAGCTGCACCGCGGGGAATCAGGATGCCCGCGTTATCGTTGAGGTCCATCGCGAGCGTGCTCGCTCCTACAGGTTTCTATTTGGGCAGCGCGTACGCAATGACGTAATCGCCACGATCCGTCGACTGACGTGCACCGCCTACCGTCAGCAGGATGTACTGCTTGCCGGTTTTCGGTGAAACGTAGGTCATTGGCCCGGACTGGCTACCCACCGGCAATCGCGACTTCCAGATCTCGTTGCCGTTGCCGGTATCGAAGGCGCGCAGGTAGAAGTCCTGGGTGCCGGCGAAGAACAGCAGGCCCGACTGGGTGGCGAGCGATGCGCCGAGGGTCGGCATGCCGATGGGGATCGGCAGGTGCATGCGGATACCGAGCGGACCGGTGTCTTGTACGGTGCCGACCGGAACCTGCCACATCAGTTTGTGGGTCTTGAGGTCGATGGCGGACATGGTGCCGAACGGCGGCTTCTGGCACGGAATGCCCGCCGCCGACAGGAAGCGCTCGCGCATGGCGCCGAACGGCGTGCCTTCCTGCGGCACCACGCCCATTTCGATACCACTGGCCCCGGCACCGATCTTCTCGCGCGGGATCATGTAGTTGGCCAGGCCCAGGCGCATGTCGTTGACGAACATGTAGTGGGTGTTCGGATCCACCGAAACGCTGCCCCAGTTCATGCCGCCCAGTGACCCCGGGAATTGCAGGGCGCGGTCCATGCCTGGCGGCGTGTAGACGCCTTCGTGGCGCATGCCTTTGAACTGGATGCGGCACATCAACTGGTCGAACGGTGTGGCGCCCCACATGTCCGATTCAGTCAGGGTCTTGTTGCCGATGGACGGCATGTCCACCGAGAACGGCTGGGTCGGCGAGTAGCGTTCGCCCGGCACGTGACCTTGCGGCACTGGGCGCTCTTCGACCCGTGCGATAGGCACACCGGTTTCGCGGTTGAGCAGGAAGATCTCACCCTGCTTGGTGACTTGCGCCAGGGCTGGCTGCATGCCGCCCTTGTCGTCCGGCACGTCGTACAGCAGCGGTTGTGCCGGCAGGTCGAAGTCCCACAGGTCGTGGTGAGTGGTCTGGAAGTGCCAGCGCACCTGCCCGGTCTTCACGTCGAGGGCGACGATGGACGAGTTCCACTTGTCGTCGAATTCGGTGCGCTGACCGCCGAAGAAGTCTGGCGTTGCGTTACCGGTGGGCAGGTAGACCAGCCCGAGCTTGGCGTCGTAGGACATCGCCGACCACACGTTCGGCGTACCCCGGGTGTAAGTCTCACCGGCCGGCGGGCGTTTGGTGGTGTTCGGGTTACCTGGATCCCACGCCCACACCAGTTCGCCACTGCGCACATCGTAGGCACGGACCACGCCTGGCGGCTCGCCCGTGGAGTAGTTATCGGCCACGCGACCACCGACGATCACCACATTCCCGGCCACCAACGGCGTCGAGGTCTGCTGGTAGTAACCGGGCTTCACTTCGCCCATGTCGGTGGTCAGATCGACGGTGCCTTTGTTGCCGAACTCTTCGCAGGGCTTGCCGGTTTCGGCATTGATGGCGATCAGACGCGCATCGCCGGTCGGCAGAAACAGACGTTTCGTACAGGCGCTTGGCTGATTGTCCGAAGTGGCAGGGGTTTCGGAATACCCCAGGCCACGGCAACGCTGCCAGTTTGGCGCTGTACCTTGCGGGTCGAATTTCCAGCGCTGAGTGCCGGTGTCGGCATCCAGTGCAAACACTTTGCCGTAGGCGGTGCAGGTGTAGACCGTGTCGCCGATTTGCAGCGGCGTGTTCTGGTCTTCAGCGCCGGCACCGGTGCTTTGCGGAATGTCGCCGGTGCGGAAGGTCCACGCGACTTGCAACTTGTCGATGTTGCCTTTGTTGATCTGGTCCAGCGCGGCAAAGCGATTGCCTGCGGTGGTGTTGCCCCAATGCGCCCAGTCCTTTTGCTCGGTACCCGGCTTAACAGGCGTGACCGCAGGCTCGATTCCGGCCTTGACCACATGGGTCGGCACGAACATGTAGGCCAGGGTCGCGACCACGCCAACGCCGAGGATGCCGGCCAGACCATAAGCACCACGCCCGCTGGTTGCGCCCGAAGCACGGACCAGAGTCGGATAGATCAGCGCGACGACCAAACCGATCACGGCGAAGGTCAGCACGCGCGACACCAGCGGCCAGTATTCGAAACCGGCATCCCATACGGCCCAGATTGCCGTCAGGATCAGCGCCAGGCCGTAAAGCCACGCACCTTGCGGTTTGCGGCGAGCAATCTGCAGCCCGCTGACCAGCATCGCCAGGCCCATCAGCAGGAAGTACTTGCTGCCGCCGAGGGCGATCAGATAACCACCGCCACCGGCCAGGCCAAGCCCGATCAGGGCAATCAGGATGCCCAGCCCCGCCAACAGCCACTTGCTGCCGGCGGCAGCCCCAGAATTGTTCATGTCGGAAATTTTCCCCATTTGTGACAAGGGCCAAATAATGTACTACCTAGTTACTTATGGCAATTTGTCGCAGCAACCAATGTCATGAACGGTACTGAAAGCGGCCCTATCAACCACCGCAAGCGTGGTGCTGCATGAGCCTGTAACATGCCTGTTCACTGATCCGTGCCGCTGGAGATGCCCTTTTGCCTGACACTCGCCCGCCCGTTCTCGATGAAATCGATCGCCAGTTGATCGCCGCCCTGCAAATCAACGCCCGCGAAAGCGTGGCCATGCTCGCCCGGCAACTGGGCATCGCCCGCACCACGGTCACCTCACGGCTGGCGCGGCTGGAAAAAACCAAAGTGATCACCGGTTATGGCGTGCGCCTGGGACAGCGCGTAGTGGATGGCGGATTGCAGGCGTATGTGGGGATCACTGTGCAACCGCGCTCCGGCAAGGAGGTGTTGCGACGGCTGAGCGCCATGGCGCAAGTGCAGCAGTTGTGTGCGGTGAGTGGCGAATTTGATTACGTGGCGTGGCTGCGCACCGATTCGCCGGAGCAGCTGGATCAGTTGCTGGATCAGATCGGCAGTGTGGATGGGGTGGAGAAGACCACGACTTCGATCATCCTGAGCAGCAAGATTGATCGGGGGCAGCCGGTTTGAACACCGGTCAATGTGGGAGCGAGCCTGCTCGCGATGAGGCCGTGTCAGCCAACGCGGGTGTTGATTGACACTACACAATCGCGAGCAGGCTCGCTCCCACATTTTGGTCAGTATGCTTAGCAATTTCGTCACATTGATAAAAAACCATTCATAACGACGACACTTTGCGTCTTATTAACGTGTTCTACGCTCTCTAGAATGACCGGCATTCTTTCCTATACTCAGACGCGCATCCTGCGTCGGGTCGCCAGCAAGGTCAGCCATGAACAAGAACAATCGCCATCCTGCAGACGGTAAAAAACCAGTCACCATTTTCGGTCCGGACTTTCCTTTCGCCTTCGACGACTGGATCGAGCACCCGGCCGGCCTGGGCAGCATTCCCGAGCAGCATCACGGGGCCGAGGTGGCGATTGTCGGCGCCGGTATCGCGGGTCTTGTAGCCGCTTACGAACTGATGAAGCTGGGCCTCAAACCGGTGGTCTACGAGGCGTCGAAACTGGGTGGTCGCCTGCGCTCGCAGGCGTTCAACGGCACCGACGGCATCGTCGCCGAGCTGGGCGGCATGCGCTTCCCGGTGTCGTCCACCGCCTTCTATCACTACGTCGACAAGCTCGGCCTGCAAACCAAGCCCTTCCCGAACCCGTTGACGCCTGCTTCGGGCAGCACCGTGATCGACCTGGAAGGCAAAACCCATTACGCACAGAAACTGGCGGATCTTCCTGCACTGTTCCAGGAAGTGGCCGACGCCTGGGCCGATGCCCTGGAAGCCGGCTCGCAGTTCTCGGATATCCAGCAAGCGATCCGTGACCGCGATGTGCCACGCCTGAAAGAGCTGTGGAACACCCTGGTGCCGCTGTGGGATGACCGCACCTTCTACGACTTCGTCGCAACGTCCAAAGCCTTTGCCAAACTGTCGTTCCATCACCGTGAAGTATTCGGTCAGGTCGGTTTCGGTACCGGCGGCTGGGACTCCGATTTCCCCAACTCGATGCTGGAAATTTTCCGCGTGGTGATGACCAACTGCGACGACCACCAGCACCTGGTGGTCGGCGGTGTGGAACAGGTGCCGCAAGGCATCTGGCGCCACGTGCCGGAGCGCTGCGTGCACTGGCCGCAAGGCACCAGCCTCAAGTCGCTGCACAAGGGCGCGCCACGCTCGGGCGTGAAGAAAATCGCCCATGCACCGGGCGGCCGCTTCGCCGTCACCGACTACAACGGCGACACCCGCGAATACGCTGCGGTACTCACCACCTGCCAGAGTTGGCTGCTGACCACCCAGATCGAATGCGACGAGACCCTGTTCTCGCAAAAGATGTGGATGGCCCTGGACCGCACCCGCTACATGCAATCGTCGAAAACCTTCGTGATGGTCGACCGGCCGTTCTGGAAGGACAAGAGCAGGCTGCTGACAAAGGGCATGCGCTCGCGCCGCGCCTGTTGCACGTCGCGCTGTTTTACCGAGATACGCTGCTCGTGCCACCAGCACAGCA
>NZ_JBNNVQ010000127.1:0-15438 GCF_050280625.1 Pseudomonas sp. NPDC089569 | reverse complement strand
GCGCAGATAGTCCAGCGTCACGTCGTCCACCGGAAAGAACCCGCAAGTGGCGCCGTACTCCGGGGCCATGTTGGCGATCGTCGCGCGGTCCGCCATACCCGGTGAGCATGGCTGCCAAGTGGGTGGAGGGCGGTTGCCGTCGTCTGCATCTGGTCGACCTGAACGGCGCGTTCGAAGGCCAGCCGGTCAACGGTGAAGTCGTCACCGCGATCGCCAAGCGTTACCCGAACCTGCCGATCCAGATCGGCGGCGGCATTCGTTCGCTGGAAACCATCGAGCACTACGTCAAGGCGGGTGTGAGCTACGTGATCATCGGCACCAAGGCGGTGAAAGAACCGGAGTTCGTTGCCGAAGCCTGCCGCGCGTTTCCGGGCAAGGTCATTGTCGGCCTGGACGCCAAGGACGGTTTCGTCGCCACCGACGGTTGGGCTGAAGTCAGCAGCGTGCAGGTGATCGACCTGGCCAAGCGCTTCGAAGCCGACGGCGTGTCCGCCATCGTTTATACCGACATCGCCAAAGACGGCATGATGCAGGGCTGCAACGTACCGTTCACCGCCGCGCTGGCCGCTGCCACCAGGATTCCGGTGATCGCTTCCGGCGGTATCCACAACCTGGGCGACATCAAGGCCCTGCTCGACGCCAAGGCGCCAGGCATCATCGGTGCGATCACCGGCCGGGCGATCTACGAAGGCACCCTCGACGTCGCCGAAGCGCAAGCTTTCTGCGACTCGTACAAAGGCTGAGGACTGACCATGGCGCTGGCCAAACGCATCATCCCTTGCCTGGACGTGGACAACGGCCGGGTGGTCAAGGGTGTGAAATTCGAAAACATCCGCGACGCCGGTGACCCGGTGGAAATCGCCCGTCGTTACGACGAGCAGGGCGCCGACGAGATTACCTTTCTCGACATCACCGCCAGCGTCGACGGCCGCGACACCACGCTGCATACCGTCGAGCGCATGGCCAGCCAGGTGTTCATCCCGCTGACCGTGGGCGGTGGCGTGCGCACCGTGCAAGACATTCGCAATCTGCTCAATGCCGGTGCGGACAAGGTCTCGATCAACACCGCGGCCGTGTTCAACCCGGAGTTCGTCGGGGAAGCCGCGCAGCATTTCGGCTCGCAGTGCATCGTGGTCGCCATCGATGCGAAGAAAGTTTCCGGCCCGGGCGAAACCCCGCGTTGGGAGATTTTCACTCACGGTGGCCGCAAGCCAACCGGCCTTGATGCGGTCGAGTGGGCGAAGAAGATGGAAGGCCTGGGTGCTGGCGAAATCTTGCTGACCAGCATGGACCAGGACGGCATGAAAAACGGTTTCGACCTTGGCGTCACCCGTGCCATCAGCGATGCGCTGGGCATTCCGGTGATCGCTTCGGGCGGTGTCGGCAACCTGCAGCACCTGGCCGATGGCATTCTCGAAGGCCATGCCAGTGCAGTGTTGGCGGCGAGTATTTTCCACTTCGGCGAATACACCGTTCAGGAGGCCAAGGCGTACATGGCTCATCGCGGAATTGTGATGCGCTGAACAAACCAATGCAGGCCAGTGGACATCATGGCGGGCTCAAGGCACTCTTGGGTACGCCATGGATTTCGGTAGCCAGACATGCTCAAACGCCTACTTCTTGCCCTCACCAGCGCCTCTGTGTTGCTCATCGGCGGCGTGCATGCTGCCGAGAGTACGGACACCGGCCTGGTCTTGCTGACGGAAAACTTCCCGCCGTACAACATGGCGAAGAATGGCAAGAACTTCGCGCAGGACGAAAACATCAACGGCATCGCCACTGACATCGTCCGTGAAATTTTCAAACGCGCCGACATTTCCTACAGCCTGACGCTGCGTTTCCCTTGGGAGCGGGTCTACAAACTTGCCCTGGAAAACCCGGGATACGGTGCATTCGTGATGGCCCGCCTGCCGGACCGCGAGCATCTGTTCAAATGGGTCGGTCCTATCGGTCCGGACGACTGGATCATGCTGGCAAGGGCTGACAGCCCAATCACGCTCGAATCCCTGGATGACGCACGAAAGTACAAGATAGGCGCGTACAAGGGCGATGCCATTGCCATGACACTGGCCAAGCAAGGCCTGAAACCGGCCGTGGTGCTGCGTGATCAGGACAACGCGAAGAAACTGGTCAGCGGCCAGATCGATCTGTGGGCAACTGGCGATCCGGCCGGACGCTACCTGGCACGCCAGGAAGGTGTGAGTGGGCTCAAGACCGTGCTGCGCTTCAACAGCGCCGAGCTGTATCTGGCGCTGAACAAAGAGGTGCCGGACGAGACGGTCGCCAAGCTCCAGGCCGCGCTGGATCAGTTGCGCAAGGAAGGCGTGGTGGATGACATCATGGCGCGGTATCTGTAGGACCCTGCACCTATCAATGTGGGAGCGAGCCTGCTCGCGATGAGGGAGGGTCAGGCGACATCATTGTTGTCTGACATACCGCTATCGCGAGCAGGCTCGCTCCCACAATTAGTTTTGTGGTGTTGTTGATTTAGCGGTACACCCCATCCTTGCCATGGGCGGCCATTGCCCGATTGCCGCGCACGCTGATCATCTGCTTGATGTCGATCCAGTCGATGCCCTGGGCTTTCAGCTTCGGCAACTCGCGCTCCAGTACCGCCAGCGTTTGCGGATACGGGTGCCCGATCATCACCGCCGAACCCTGTTTGCGCGCCAGGCTGATGGCTGTCTGCAGTTGCGTAAAAATCGCCGCTTCGGTGCGTTCGTCATCGAGGAATACATCCCGCGAAACGCTCGCCAAACCAATTTTTTGCGCTTGAGCGGCGGCCGTTGTCTGCGCGCTGGTGCGGCTGTCGACGAAAAATTTGTGTCGCTGCTGCAAGTCCGCCATCAGCCAGGCCATGGCCGCTGGTTGCGCGGTCATCCGGCTGCCCATGTGGTTGTTGATGCCACTGGTGTACGGGACCTTTTTGAATGCGGCATCCAGGCGCTTTTCCAGCTCATCGATGGGCAGTTCGGGGTGCCAGGCGAATGGCCCCGTGGCCGGGTCCATGGGCATGTGCAGGATGACGATTTTTCCGGCGCGATGGGCTTCGCGGGCGAACTCGGTCGCGTTGGGCGTATCGGGCATGATTGCCGTGGTCACCGGGCCAGGCAGGTCCAGCACACGGCGATCCCGGGGCAGGTTCTGCCCCAGGTCGTCGATGATCAGGCTCAGGTAGGCCTTGTGCGGCGTCGAATCGGTGGGTGAAGCGTGAGCAACACCCGCCAGACAGCTCAGCAGGCCGATCAATAACCGCAGGTGCATCTCAACGGCCGGACGTGATGCTCAGCCCTTTGAGCAGGCTCAGGGCCTGGGCCAGTTGGTAGTCGTCATCCTGTGGCATTGCCTTGGCCTTGCCGCCCGAACCGGTCGGTTTGTCGGCGCCGCCGTTGCCATTGCCCAGGTGACCTTGCAGATCGGCTTCCTTGAAGTAGTCGCTGTCCTGCTCGCTGGTGATCTTGGCCTTGCGCACCTCGATGTCCGGGACGATGCCCTGGGCCTGGATGGACCGGCCATTGGGCGTGAAATACAGCGCGGTGGTGATCTTCAGTGCGCGTTCGTTGTTCAGCGGCAACACGGTTTGCACCGAGCCCTTGCCGAAACTGGTGGTACCCATGACCACGGCGCGTTTTTGATCCTGCAAGGCGCCGGCGACAATTTCCGAGGCCGAGGCACTGCCGCCGTTGATCAGGACAACCATCGGCACGGCTTCGCTTTCATCCTTGCCGGTGGCCGAGAAACGCAACTCGGAGTTGGCGATGCGGCCCTTGGTGTAGACGATCAGGCCCTTGGTGATGAAATGGTCGACCACTTCGACTGCCGCCTGCAGCACGCCACCTGGGTTGTTGCGCAAGTCGAGGATGATGCCGTTGAGCTTCTTGCCGTTGTCCTTGCGCAGCTTGGCCAGGGCCTTGGAGACTTCCTCGCCGGTCTTGACCTGGAACTGGGTGATGCGGATGTAGCCATACCCGGATTCCAGCAACTGGCTCTTCACGCTCTTCACTTGAATGATGGCGCGGGCCAGGGTCACGTCGAACGGCGTGCCACCGTCGCGGACCAGGGTCAGGGTGATTTTCTGGCCGATCTTGCCGCGCATCTTGTCCACGGCTTCGGTCATGCTCTGGCCGCGGGTCGGCTGGCCATTGATCTTGACGATGAAGTCGCCGGCCTGGATGCCCGCCTTGGAGGCCGGGGTGTCATCGATTGGCGATACCACCTTGATAAAGCCGTCTTCGGAGCCGACTTCGATGCCGAGCCCGCCAAATTCGCCACTGGTGCTTTCCTGCAGTTCGGCAAAGTCTTCCGGGCCCAGGTAAGCGGAATGCGGATCAAGGTTGCTGAGCATGCCCTTGATTGCGTTTTCCAGCAGGGTCTTGTCGTCCACCGGCTCTACATACGCCGCCTTGATACGATCCATGACCTCGGCGAAGGTGCGCAACTCTTCCAGCGGCAATGGCGCCTTGGTGGTCGCGGCGGTGCCTGCAGGCGAGGCCGCCGGGACCGGTTGAGCGGCAAACGCCAGGGGCGCGCCGATCACCAGGGCGATCGTCAGGGCCAGCGAGGTAAGGCGGGACAGATGCAGCATGTCGAACGAACTCCTGAATTAGATGCTGCGCTTATCCTTGAGCGCGGCACCATTGCGCCGGATCACTCGGGTGACCCTGCTGACGAATTGCAAAATACAACGCTGGCGTATCCTGCCCGCCACTGTTACCGACAGTGGAGATGGACTCACCGGCTTTTACCACGTCACCCGCAGACTTGAGCAGCGTCTGGTTGTGACCATAAAGACTCAAGAAACCATTGCCGTGATCGAGAATCACCAACAGCCCGGCACCCCGCAGCCAGTCGGCGAACACCACGCGACCGCCATGCACGGCATGCACCGCGCTGCCGGCCGATGCGCCGATCATCACGCCGTCCCATTTGGTCCGGGCGTCATCGCCACGGGTTTCACCGAAGCGTGCAAGCAGTCGACCATCGACAGGCCATGGAAGTTTGCCGCGGGTTGATGCAAACGGGCCACCAAAGGTCTCGCCGGAGCTGGAAACCAGCGCGCCGGGCGTCGATTTGACAGGTTTGCGCGGGGCGTCGGTTTCATCCGCCTGGGCCTGGGCCTCTTCACGCAAACGCTTTTTTTCGGCTTCCTGCTGGGCGATCAGCGCCTTTTGCCGCGCTTCTTCGGCCTCTCGCGCCTGGCGGGCCAGGGTTTCTTCAATGGTTTTAAGGACTTTAGACAGGTCTGCCTGATCCTGCTCGCGAGCTGCCAGTTTCTGGTCGCGAGCCTTGACGTCGTCGTTGAGTTTGGCGAGGACTTGCTGGCGTTCCTGGCGGACTTTTTCCAGTTCGTCGCGCTGGCTGTCCAGGCTGCTTTGCTGCACCAGCAATTGCGCCTGTTGCCTGGCGATGTCCTGCTCGACGCCCGCCAGTTGACGCAGGGTCTCGTTGAAGTTCTTCAACTGCTCAAGACGCGCCTGGCTCAGGTAGTCGTAATAAGTGAGGGTACGGGCGAATTTTTCTGGATTTTGCTGGTTGAGCAAAAGCTTCAGGTACTCCTGACGGCCATTCTGGTAGGCCGCGCGGGCCTGGATGGCGATCAGTCGTTGTTGTTCAGTGCGCGCGCTCTGGAGTTTTTTTTTCTCCGCATCGAGCCGTTGCAGCTCGGATTCACTCTTCTTCAGCTCTTTTTGCAGGGCTTCGACCTGCTTTTCGAGCTTGCCCATTTCAGTCTCGGTGCCCTTGAGGTCTTTCTGAATACCGGACTTCTCTTCCTGGAGCTTGCCCAGCATCTTTTTCAGCTCGGCAATGTCCTGACGCGTTGCGTCCAACTGCTGTTGAGTTTGCGCGCGCTCGTCAGCGAAGGCCGGGTGGAGCAGGCATGTCAGAGCAAGGGCTATCAGGGCGCGAAGCATAGAGGCGGGCGATACCGGCGAAAGGGACGGCCTAGTATGCCCGCCCCACGCTGCAAAAAAAACGCCCAAATGGGACTGTGTGATAACTGGGGGCGGTGGCAGGCCAGATTTCATTTTCAAAACCCCATAAACCATTGTGGGAGCTGGCTTGCCGGCGATGGCATCCGATCATTCAACATAGCTGTTGGCTGTCAGATTGCTATCGCTGGCAAGCCAGCTCCCACAGGGTTTTTCAGTGTTTGAGCGGGCGAGTTACACCAGAATCGAAGTCCCGGTCATCTCGGCCGGCTGCTCAAGGCCCAGCAGTTTCAGCATGGTCGGTGCCACGTCCGCCAGCACGCCGCCTTCGCGGACCTTGAGGTCACGCTTGCCGACATAGATGAACGGCACGGGCTCGGTGGTGTGCGCAGTGTGCGCCTGGCCGGTGGTTTCGTCGGACATCTGCTCGACGTTGCCATGGTCGGCGGTGATCAGCGCTTCGCCGCCGACTTTCTCAAGGGCGTCGACAATGCGGCCGACGCACGTGTCCAGGCATTCGACAGCTTTTACTGCCGCCTCGAAAACGCCGCTGTGGCCGACCATGTCACCGTTGGCATAGTTGACGATGATCACGTCGTAACGCAGGTTTTCGATGGCATCGACAATGCGGTCGGTGACTTCCGGTGCGCTCATTTCCGGTTGCAGGTCGTAAGTGGCGACTTTCGGCGACGGGATCAGGATGCGCTCTTCGCCCGGGAACGGCTCTTCGCGGCCGCCGGAGAAGAAGAACGTCACGTGGGCATACTTCTCGGTTTCGGCGATGCGCAGCTGGGTCTTGCCGTTTTTCGCCAGGTAGTCGCCCAGCACGTTTTCCAGGCTGCCGGCAGCGAAGGCCGATGGCGCGGGAATGCTGGCGGCGTATTGGGTCAGCATCACGAAGCCGGCCAGTTTCGGCTGGCGGCTGCGCTCGAATTCGTTGAAATCGTCCTCGACGAACACACGGGTCAGTTCGCGGGCGCGGTCGGCGCGGAAGTTCATGAACACCACAGCGTCGCCGTCTTCGACTTTTACCGGTTCGCCGATGGAAGTGGCCTTGACGAACTCGTCGCTCTCGCCACGCTCGTAGGCCGCTTGCAGGCCTTCCTGGGCGGTGGTGGCGTTGAATTCGCCCTGGCCGTCGATAATCAGGTTATAGGCCTGGGATACCCGGTCCCAACGATTGTCACGATCCATCGCGTAGTAGCGGCCGATGAGGCTGGCGATGCGGCCCTTGCCGATGGCCTGGAAGGTGGCGTCCAGCAGTTCGATCGATGATTGCGCGCTTTTCGGTGGCGTGTCGCGGCCATCGAGGAAGGCGTGCAGGTAGATTTTTTCCGCGCCGCGTTTGGCGGCCAGTTCGGCCATGGCGACCAGGTGATCCTGATGGCTGTGCACGCCGCCATCGGACAACAGGCCCATGAAATGCACGGCTTTGCCCGCAGCGACAGCTTTATCCACGGCGGCGCAGATGGTCGGGTTCTCGAAGAATTCGCCGTCGCGGATCGACTTGGTCACACGGGTGAAATCCTGATACACCACGCGACCGGCGCCCAGGTTCATGTGGCCGACCTCGGAGTTGCCCATCTGGCCATCCGGCAGACCGACGTCCATGCCGCTACCCGAGATCAGGCCGTTCGGCACGGTGGCCCACAGACGATCGAGCACAGGCTTTTTGGCCGCGTAGATGGCGTTGGCTTCCTGGCTTTCTCTGTGACCGAAGCCGTCGAGAATCATCAGGACCAAAGGTTTAGGCGTGGTAGTCATGGAATCCACTCTGGCTCACGTTAAAAGGGCGATGGAAAAAGGGAGTGGCAGTTTAAAGGGAAGTTCCTGCCACGTCACCGCCGGACGGGGTTTGGCCGACCATGGGGGCTGTGTATACTGGCCGGCATTTTAACGCCCTGGAACCTCCTTCGATGGTTGCTCACCTGATTGAATTTGCCACTAACCACTACATTCTCGTCGGTATCTTCGTCGTACTGCTGGCGTTGCTGATCGCCTATCAGATGCAGGGCGGCGGCCGCAGCCTGAGCACCGCGGAACTGACCGCCATGGTCAACAAGGAAGCCGGCGTGGTGGTGGACATCCGCCCGAGCAAGGATTACGCCGCCGGTCACATCGTCGGTGCCCTGAACATTCCACAGGACAAGCTGGCCGCTCGCGTCGGCGAACTGGAAAAACACAAGGCCAAGACCATCATTCTGGTCGACGCCATGGGGCAGACGGCGGGTACGCATGCCCGTGAGCTGATGAAGGCCGGCTTCACCGCCGCCAAGCTGTCCGGTGGTGTATCGAGCTGGAAAGCCGACAATCTGCCGCTGGTGAAGTGATATGAACAACGTCGTCGTCTATTCCAGCGATTACTGCCCTTACTGCTCGCGAGCCAAGTACCTGCTCGAGAACAAAGGCGTAGCCTTCGAAGAGATCAAGGTCGATGGCAAGCCTCAGGTGCGTGCCGCCATGGCCCAGAAGGCCGGACGTACATCCGTGCCGCAGATCTGGATCGGCAGCACGCACGTGGGCGGTTGTGATGATTTGTTTGCCCTGGAGCGCGCCGGCAAGCTCGACGCATTGCTCAAGGCCTGAACGCCTAACCCTAATAAAAGACCCAAGATCAGAAAGGATCTGAGATGACTGACCAACAGAACACTGCAGCCAGCGAAGAAGAATCCGCACCGCAATTCTCCTTGCAGCGCATCTACGTACGTGACTTGTCCTTCGAGGCCCCGAAAAGCCCGGCGATCTTCCGCCAGCAGTGGGAGCCGAGCGTGGGTCTGGACCTCAATACCCGTCAGAAAGCGTTGGAAAGCGATTTCTACGAAGTCGTGCTGACCCTGTCGGTCACCGTGAAAAACGGTGAAGAAGTGGCGTTCATCGCCGAAGTGCAACAGGCCGGTATCTTCCTGATCAAGAACCTGGACGCGGCTTCGATGAGCCATACCCTGGGTGCGTTCTGCCCGAACATCCTGTTCCCGTACGCTCGCGAAACCCTGGACAGCCTGGTGACCCGTGGCTCGTTCCCGGCCCTGATGCTGGCTCCGGTGAACTTCGACGCACTGTACGCGCAGGAAATGCAGCGCATGCAGGCAGCGGGCGAGGTGCCGACCGTTCAATAAACGGTTTGGCTGTACCCCTGTGGGAGCGAGCCTGCTCGCGATAGCGGTGTGTCAGACGGCAGCGATGTCTCTGACCCTCCATCATCGCGAGCAGGCTCGCTCCCACATTTGTTATGCGCTGTTTACTTGAAGCCGTTTTGGCGCCAGGCCTCATAAACCGCGACGGCCACGGTGTTCGAAAGATTCAGGCTGCGGCAGCCTTCGCGCATTGGCAGGCGCAGGCGCTGGTCGGCGGGCAGGGCGTCGAGGACTTCGGGCGGCAGGCCACGGCTTTCCGGGCCGAACAGGAACGCGTCACCCTCGACGAATGCGGCGTCATGAAAGGGCCGCGAGCCTTTGGTGGTAAAGGCGAAAACCCGTGGGTTGCCCAGGCTTTGCAGGCAGCTGGCCAGGTCCGCATGACGTTGCAGAGTGGCATACTCGTGATAGTCGAGACCGGCCCGGCGCAGGCGCTTGTCGTCCATTTCAAAGCCCAGCGGTTCGATCAAATGCAGGTGGCAGCCACTGTTGGCGCACAGCCTGATAACGTTGCCGGTATTCGGCGGAATTTCCGGTTGGAAAAGGATGACGTGAAACATGCACGGCTCCGAAGGTAAAGATGACGCGCATTCTACGCCGGAAGCGGACCCGCGTTCGAAGCTATTCCCACGCGTGATGGCTTCGCTGGCGATATTCGGATTGATGGTGGGGATGATGATCGGTCGCCTGACCACGCCTGACCCCAGCGTGCTGCAACAGGTCGAAGTCACTGACGCAGGGCTGGTGGTGTGGTTCAACAACGAGCCGAAGCTGCATGGCGAGATTGTCGACGGCAGCGTTGCGCTGGTATTCGAGGCTGAGGGCAAGGCGCAGAAGGGCCAGCTCAAACTTGATGGCAAGGATGTGAATTGGCGTACGCGTCGAAGTGACGCTGGCTTGTTGCTGACGTTGGTGGCCGCACGGCCATTGCAGGGGGACTGGTCGGGTAGCGAGGTTGATGACCGCTGGCGGCTGGAGATCCATCTCCGGGAGCAATAAAAGCGGGAATCCCCGGCCTGCCTGTACCAAGGTTCCCAAAACGGCAGGGCTCGTCGCTTGTGCGGTACGAGCCCGGTGTTAAAGAGGGAATCCCCGGCCTGCCTGTACCAAGGACCCCAAAACGGCAGGGCTCGTCGCTTGTGCGGTATGAGCCCGGTGTTAAAGAGGGGAATCCCCGGCCTGCCTGTACCAAGGTCCCCGAAACGGGTGGTGAATCGAATCACCTGTATGGGCTTCTGCAGGGGGCGTGCCAGGTTTTAACAAGGCGAAACAAAAAACTGCTGATAACCGCTGGAGGCCCCGTTATGCGGGGCTTTCGCGTTTTTGCGTGGAGGTTTTCGTACGGAGAAAAAGCGGGTTTCGGATCAGTTGCCGTGCGCGATTGCGGGTCACGGTGCATTGCGGCGGTGCGTTTGTCCCGTCAAAAGCTTCGCGGGCAAGCCTCGCTCCTACACCGATTTTTTTTGTAGGAGCGAGGCTTGCCCGCGAACGGATCGAAAATACAACAGAGAACCTAAGGTCGCTTAGCCCTCATCCCCCTCGTCATCTTCCCCGCCATCAACCTTCATCCCCAGCTCCTTGATCTTGCGAGTCAGGGTGTTGCGTCCCCATCCCAGCAGGACGGCGGCATCGCGGCGGCGGCCGGCGGTGTGCTTGAGGGCGGTTTCGATCATGATCCGCTCGAAGGCCGGCACGGCGCTGTCGAGCAGGCTTGATTGACCACGTGCCAGCGCCTGGTCGGCCCATTGGCGCAGTGCCTGTTCCCAGTTGGTCACCGGTGCCGAATCCTGCGGCAGGCTCAGCAGTTCAGGTGGCAGGTCGCCAATATGCACCTCGCGGCCCGAAGCCATGACCGTGATCCAGCGGCAGGTGTTCTCCAGCTGGCGCACGTTACCGGGCCACGGCAGATTTTTCAGGTACTCCTCGGTTTCGTTTTTCAGCAGTTTCGGCTCGACGGCCAGCTCCTGGGCGGCGCGGCTGAGAAAATGCCTGGCCAGGGTCGGAATGTCTTCGCGACGATCCGACAGGCGCGGGATGTGAATGCGGATCACGTTGAGGCGGTGGAACAGGTCCTCACGGAATTTCCCGGCGTGCACCAGGGTTTCCAGGTTCTGGTGGGTAGCGGCGATGATTCGTACATCGACTTTCACCGGCACATGACCGCCCACCCGATAAAACTCACCGTCGGCCAGTACCCGCAGCAGGCGGGTCTGGGTGTCGGCCGGCATGTCGCCGATTTCGTCGAGGAACAGCGTACCGCCATCGGCCTGTTCAAAACGCCCGCGACGCAGGTTGGCCGCTCCGGTGAACGCCCCTTTTTCGTGGCCGAACAGTTCCGACTCCATCAGGTCCTTGGGGATCGCCGCCATGTTCAGTGCGATGAACGGCGAAGCCGCGCGAGGGCTGTGGCGATGCAGGGCGTGGGCTACCAATTCCTTGCCGGTGCCCGATTCGCCGTTGATCAGTACGGTGATGTTGGATTGGCTCAGGCGGCCAATGGCGCGGAACACCTCCTGCATCGCCGGCGCTTCACCGATGATTTCCGGCGTGCGGGCCAAGGCCGGGGCCACTTCCAGGCCTTGTTGTTCCTGGGCGTGCTGGTTGGCGCGCTTGACCAGTGAGACCGCCTCGTCGACGTCGAACGGCTTGGGCAGGTACTCGAACGCGCCGCCCTGATAGGACGCGACAGCGCTGTCCAGATCGGAGTGCGCCGTCATGATGATCACTGGCAGCCGTGGGTGCTGTTCGCGTATCCGCGCCAGGAGGTCCAGGCCGCTGGCACCCGGCATGCGGATGTCGGAGATGATGACGTCCGGCTGCTGGCGGGCCAGGCGGCTCATCACGCCATCGGCGCTGTCGAAGCTTTGCGTGGTCATGCCTTCCTGTTGCAGGGCTTTTTCCAGGACCCAACGGATAGAACGGTCGTCATCGACGATCCACACGGTTTCACTACGGCTCATGTCGATGTGGCTCCTTGTTCCAGTGGCAGAAAGATCGAGAACGTGGTGTGGCCCGGGTGGCTGTCACATTCGATCAGGCCCTGGTGCTGGCTGATGATGTTCTGGGTAATGGCCAGGCCCAGCCCGGTGCCGTCCGGACGGCCGCTGACCATGGGAAAGAAGATGGTTTCCTGAAGTTCCGCAGGAATGCCCGGGCCGTTGTCGATGATCTCGATCTTGGTCACCAGGCGATGCCGCACATGGCCGATGGTGAACTGGCGCATGGCGCGGGTTCGCAAGCTGATGCGACCCAGGCGCAGCTCGTTCTGGCTGCTGATGGCCTGCATGGCATTGCGCACGATGTTCAGTACGGCCTGAATCATCTGTTCGCGATCGATCAGTACGTCGGGAATACTCGGGTCGTAGTCGCGCACCAACGTGATGCAGCCCTGGCTTTCGGCCTCGACCAGTTGGCAGACGCGCTCCAGCACCTCATGGATATTGCACATGGCCAGCGATGGCAGTTTGTTGGAACCGAGCATGCGATCCACCAGATTGCGCAGGCGGTCGGCCTCTTCAATGATGACATTGGTGTAATCGCGCAGGTTTTCATCCGGCAGTTCACGGGCCAGTAATTGTGCCGCGCCACGAATGCCACCCAATGGATTCTTGATTTCATGGGCAAGGCCACGCACCAGCATTTTGCTGGTTTCCTGCTTGGACAGTTGCGCCTCTTCCTTGGTGATTCGCAGCAAGCGGTCGCGAGGATGTACTTCAAGCAGCAACAGGGTGTGGCCATGGCTCAGGATCGGCGTCACCGCGTAATCGACGGTCAGCGTCTGGCCGGTGAGGGCGGTGAGCATTGCTTCACGCTTGGTGAAGGGGTGCGCCTGCTGGACCGCCTGGCGCAATGAGTTCAACGCTTCAGTGGATTCGGTGAACAACTCGCTGATGAATTGGCCGTGACTGCGCTGGCCGCTGATGGCCAGGAGCATCTCCGCCGCCGGATTCATGTACTCAAGGCGCAGATCGGCGTCGAGCAGAATGGTCGCGGTGGTGAGGTTGTCGAGTAGCAAACGGTGGAGTGCGTCGCTAATGGTCATCGGGACCTCTTTCAGGGCGGAGCATGCGCGAGAAAAAAGCGCTGGTGCGAGAAAAATGCAAAAACCAAACCAAGGCTCCGAAAAGAAGCGTTCAACCTGTGAAACAGGCGTTTGACGCTCGATTGCGTGGCGTTTTGTCGGGCCGTGCCCGTCATTTCGACCCAAAATGGGTTGGAATCAGGCAATGGTGCAATCATATGCACCAATATAGTGCGTTCGCCTGGATCGGGTTGGAAGTACTGCAACAAAGGGGCTTTTTTTCGCAGCTTTTCGATGAATGCGCACTCCGGTCGTCGGTCACCAGAGGTTCAAGGCTTGTGCGCCCGTTGCAGGTTGAACGTCACGACAGGGCTTTGCTGGATCACGGTGTCACCTTCGATGACCTGTACCGCAAGGCTGTGCAGGCCGCGATCGATATTCACCAGTTGCAGGCTCGGCACATTGCCTGGCAGGCCGTAGGGTTGATCGTCCAGTATCAGCCTGAACAGGTGTGCCCCTCTCAGGCGGGGTTTGACCAGTACCTGGACCGTGAACGTGCCGTTGTTGGCGCGCAAGGCTTCGGTGGTCGGCAGACCGGTGAGTTCGAGCACCTCGTAGGTGCCGGGTAACGCGCGGGCGCCTGATGGGCCGATGGGCGCGGCAACAGGCGGGGGCTCAACGCGGTTGAGTGGTGCAAGCTCAACCGGCCGGGCATTGACGCCTTCGGGGGGCTGGTTGCTGTAGGCCGTGCTGCCGTCGGCGGCGGTGTAGGTGTAGATCTGTGCCGTAGCGGGCAGGGCGATCAACAGCAATATGAAAGGAACAACGCGACCCATGAAATCGACCGGATACCAAAGCATTGGGTTGCAGCATAGGTCAGGGGTGGTGCCTGGCCCAAGTCGATACACATCTGGCCATCGTTTGCCGAGAACTGCGGCGATCACAAGACCCTGTGGGAGCGAGCCTGCTCGCGAAGGTGTGTCAGTCAACGCCGGTGTGTCTGACACACCTTCGCGAGTAAGCTTCGCTCCTACAAAGTGGGCATAAAAAAGGCCTCCCGAAGGAGGCCTTTTATTCACGCCGCTTGCGCAAGCGCTACCGGATTAGCAGCTGTAGTACAGCTCGTATTCCAGTGGGTGTACGAAGGTACGTACCTTGATTTCTTCTTCGCTTTTCAGAGCGATGTACGCGTCGATGAAGTCGTCGCTGAAAACGCCGCCTTTGGTCAGGAACGCACGACCTTTGTCCAGCTCTTCCAGGGCTTCTTTCAGGCTGCCGCAAACTTGCGGGATCTCTTTGGCCTCTTCTGGCGGCAGGTCGTACAGGTTCTTGTCAGCTGCATCGCCTGGGTGGATCTTGTTCTGGATACCGTCCAGACCGGCCATCAGCAGTGCTGCGAAGGCCAGGTACGGGTTGGCAGCCGGATCCGGGAAGCGTGCTTCGATACGACGGGCTTTCGGGCTCGATACGTAAGGAATACGGATCGAAGCGGAACGGTTACGAGCCGAGTAGGCCAGCATTACCGGAGCTTCGAAGCCTGGTACCAGACGCTTGTAGGAGTTGGTGGCCGGGTTGGTGAAGCCGTTCAGGGCCTTACCGTGCTTGATGATACCGCCGATGAAGTACAGGGCGGTGTCGGACAGGCCGGCATAACCTTCGCCAGCGAAGGTGTTCTTGCCATCTTTCCAGATCGACATGTGAACGTGCATGCCCGAGCCGTTATCGCCGTACAGAGGCTTCGGCATGAAGGTAGCGGTGCGGCCGTATGCATCGGCAACGTTGTGCACAACGTACTTCAGGGTTTGGGTTTCGTCGGCTTTCTTCACCAGGGTGTTGAACTTGACGCCGATTTCGTTCTGACCGGCAGTTGCCACTTCGTGGTGGTGAACTTCGACGGTCAGGCCCATTTCTTCCAGGGCGTTGCACATTGCGGTGCGGATTTCGTGGTCATGGTCGAACGGTGGAACCGGGAAGTAGCCGCCCTTGACGCCTGGACGGTGACCTTTGTTGCCGCCTTCCACGTCCTGGTCGGACATCCACGAACCCTGTTCGGAGTAGATCTTGAACATGGAACCGGAGATGTCGGACTTGAACTTCACTTCGTCGAAGATGAAGAACTCAGGCTCTGGACCTGCGAATACGGTGTCACCGATGGCGGTGGCCTTCAGGTACTCTTCGGCGCGCTTGGCGATCGCACGTGGGTCGCGGTCGTAGCCCTGCATGCTCGAAGGTTCGATGATGTCGCAGACCAGGATCAGGGTCGGCTCTTCGGTGAACGGGTCCAGGACGGCGGTGTCGTCGACCGGCATCAGGATCATGTCGGAGGCTTCGATGCCTTTCCAGCCAGCGATGG
>NZ_JBNNVQ010000126.1:0-15450 GCF_050280625.1 Pseudomonas sp. NPDC089569 | reverse complement strand
TAAGGGGATTCGATCTCCTGACATCCTGCTCCCAAAGCAGGCGCGCTACCGGACTGCGCTATACCCCGGCTTGAAATTGGCTCCGTGACCAGGACTCGAACCTGGGACCCAATGATTAACAGTCATTTGCTCTACCGACTGAGCTATCACGGAACTGAACATTTCAATTTACAACGGTGAAGCTTTACTGCGTTCTCTTCGACTCGTTCGCATCGCTGCGTTCGTGTGTCTGAGGCGCGCTATTCTACAATCTTAAGCACCTCTGTCAACCCCCTAAATTGCTTTCAAGTTAATGATTTGCAACTTATTTCAGATTCCAGCTCAGTGAGCTGAAACCCTGCCGGGTGACTTACTGCGGGGCGCACTTTACAAGCCTTTTCCTTTAAGTTCAACAGCCTGGCGAAAAAAAGGCCTCGCAATGCGAGGCCTTAGCTTTTTGCCTGACGCTCAGGCTCAGTTAAAAACGATCTCGTCGTTTTCCACTGTTCCTTTGGCGGTGTCTCCCGGCATGAAGCGCCCCGAGAGAATCAGCTGTGCCAACGGGTTTTCGATCCAGCGCTGAATCGCCCGCTTGAGCGGCCTTGCACCATACACCGGGTCGTAACCGACCGCGATCAGCTTATCCATGGCCTCAGGGCTCAACTCCAGCTTCAGCTCCCGCTCGGTCAGGCGACTGCGTAGACGGCTCAACTGGATCTCGGTAATGCCGGCGATCTGATCCCTTGCCAATGGCTCGAAAATCACCACTTCGTCGACCCGGTTGATGAACTCCGGCCGGAAGTGCGAGGAAATCGCATCCATTACCGCAGCGCGCTGTGCCTCACGATCACCCACCAGTTCCTGGATCTGCACCGAGCCCAGGTTGGAGGTCATGACCACCACGGTATTCTTGAAATCCACCGTGCGGCCATGGCTGTCGGTCAGACGACCATCTTCCAGGACCTGCAGCAAGATGTTGAACACATCCGGGTGCGCCTTTTCGACCTCGTCCAGCAGGATCACCGAGTAAGGCTTGCGACGCACCGCTTCGGTCAGATAACCGCCCTCCTCATAGCCGACATAGCCTGGTGGCGCACCGATCAGGCGAGCCACGGAATGCTTCTCCATGAACTCGGACATATCGATGCGCACCATCGCCTCTTCGGTATCGAAGAGGAATTCGGCCAACGCCTTGCACAGCTCCGTTTTACCGACACCGGTCGGGCCGAGGAACATGAACGAACCGCTTGGGCGATTCGGGTCGGCCAAACCGGCACGGGAGCGCCGCACCGCATTGGAAACCGCGACCACCGCCTCATCCTGGCCAATGACACGCTGGTGCAACAGGCTTTCCATCTTCATCAGTTTTTCGCGCTCGCCCTCGAGCATCTTCGACACCGGAATACCCGTCCACTTCGAAACGACTTCGGCGATCTCTTCTTCGGTCACCTTGCTGCGAAGCAGCTGGTTTTCGCTCTTGCCGTGCTGGTCGACCATCTGCAGGCTGCGCTCCAGGTCAGGGATCACTCCGTACTGCAACTCGGCCATGCGGTTGAGGTCGCCCTTGCGACGAGCGGTTTCCAGTTCCTGTCGGGACTGTTCAATTTTCTGTTGAATCTGTGCCGAGCCCTGAACCTCGGCCTTTTCCGAGTTCCAGATTTCCTCTAGGTCCGAGTACTCACGTTCGTGGCGCTGGATTTCTTCCTGCAATTTTTCCAGACGCTTTTTCGCCGCGTCGTCGCTTTCTTTCTTCAGCGCCTGGGATTCGACCTTCAACTGAATCAGGCGACGCTCCAGACGGTCCAGCACTTCCGGCTTGGAGTCGATTTCCATACGGATGCGGCTGGCGGCTTCGTCGATCAGATCGATGGCCTTGTCCGGCAACTGACGGTCAGTGATATAGCGATGGCTGAGCTTGGCCGCGGCGATAATCGCACCGTCGGTGATCGCCACCTTGTGGTGAACTTCGTAACGCTCTTTCAGGCCACGAAGGATCGCAATGGTGTCTTCTTCGCTCGGCTCGTCCACCAGGACCTTCTGGAAACGTCGCTCAAGCGCGGCATCCTTCTCTATATATTGGCGGTACTCGTTAAGCGTGGTCGCACCGACACAATGCAGCTCACCGCGTGCCAGGGCAGGCTTGAGCATATTGCCAGCATCCATCGAGCCTTCGCCCTTGCCGGCGCCGACCATGGTATGCAATTCATCGATGAACAGAATGATCTGCCCTTCCTGTTTCGACAGTTCGTTAAGCAGCGCTTTGAGTCGCTCTTCGAATTCGCCACGATACTTGGCACCTGCGATCAACGCCCCCATGTCCAGAGACAACAGGCGCTTTCCCTTGAGACCGTCCGGCACTTCGCCGTTGATGATGCGCTGGGCCAGCCCTTCGGCGATGGCGGTTTTACCGACGCCCGGCTCACCGATCAGCACCGGGTTGTTCTTGGTACGACGCTGCAGGACTTGTATGGTCCGGCGAATTTCATCGTCACGGCCGATCACAGGATCAAGCTTGCCGTCTTCGGCGCGCTTGGTCAGGTCGACGGTGTACTTGTCCAGGGCCTGGCGTGCCTCTTCATGGTTCGGGTCATTGACCGCCTCGCCGCCACGCAGGTTATTGATCGCATTCTCCAGGGCTTTCTTGCTGACGCCCTGCCCCAGCAACAATTTGCCGAGCTTGCTGTTCTCGTCCATCGCGGCGAGCAACACCAACTCACTGGAAATGAACTGATCACCCTTCTGCTGGGCCAGGCGATCGGCCTGATTGAGCAGGCGCGCCAGATCCTGCGACATGTTGACGTCGCCGGTCGGATTCTGGATTTTCGGCAGCTGATCGAGCTCTTTGGTCAACTCTTTACGCAGGCTGTTGACGTCGAAGCCCACCTGCATCAACAGGGGTTTGATCGAGCCGCCCTGCTGTTCGAGCAAGGCCTGCATCAAATGCGCCGGCTCGATGGCCGGATGATCAAGACCGACGGCCAGGGATTGGGCGTCGGACAAGGCTAACTGCAACTTGCTGGTTAAACGGTCTATACGCATGGGTCACCTTCCTTTTGGGCAGGCCGGACCAAAAAACATCCTGAATGAAGAAACCTGCCAGATACCAAAGTAGATGCGGTCGATTCCGGGAGTTTCAAGCGTCGTGACGTTGATGCAGATCAGTCTAGCGGTAGTGCCCTGTCTTACGAATACGTTCCTCTTTGGCGAGCGACTGCTGTCGTCAGGCAAGGCGCCGCGACGAGTCATAGCCCGCTATGGCGAGAAGCGGCAACGCAGCATGACGGCAACAGACGCCGTCAAAGTGGAACAGAATTCGTGGGACAGGGCATTACAGCCAGATCAGGGAGGCGAACCGACCGGTGCGGGACGCACGACGGTAGGAAAAGAAGCGAGGATCGGTCACGGTGCAGAAACCGCCACCATAGACAGCCGTGACATTGCGGGCAGCCAGGCGCAAGCGTGCCAACATATAGATGTCAGCCATGTATTTGCCGGGGTTTTGACTCGGCACGAAGGCGTCTGCCGCTTGCGGTAACTGCCGGACGAAGGTTTCGCGCACTTCCGGGCCGACTTCAAAGGCTTGCGGGCCAATGGCCGGACCCAACCAGACAAGTACTTCGGCGGGGGGTACCGCCAGGCTATCGAGCGTCGCTTCCAGCACGCCCGCTGCCAACCCGCGCCAACCGGCGTGGGCTGCCGCCACTCGGGTGCCGGCACGGTCGCAAAACAATGCAGGCAGGCAGTCGGCAGTCATTGCCGCACAGGCGACGCCGGGGGTGGACGTCCAGCTGGCGTCGGCAGTGACCACCCGATCCGGATCGGCATGAGCCACGACAATGCCGTGGACCTGCTGCAGCCAGGCCGGGCGCATGGAGAAATGATCGGTCAGGCGACGACGGTTCTCGGCGACAGCTTCAGGGTTGTCGTCGACGTGATCACCGAGGTTGAGGCTGTCGAACGGTGCCAGGCTGACACCGCCCGCACGGGTGGTAACACAAGCTTTGACCCCGGCCGGTGCGGGCCAGTCAGGAATCAGCCAGTCACTCATCCGATGAACGCCTCGCGGTCTTGCTTGAGCAGGGTCAGCAACCAGACGAAATCTTCCGGCAACGGCGATTCCCAGCTCATGCGCTTGCCGGTCGTCGGATGATCCAGCTCCAGGAATCGGGCGTGCAGCGCCTGACGCGGGAAGTTCTTCAACGAATCGACCATGGTCGGGTTGGCAGCCGGCGGGATGCGGAAACGACCACCGTAGGCCGGGTCCCCGACCAATGGGAAGTTGATGTGCGCCATGTGCACGCGAATCTGGTGCGTACGGCCGGTTTCCAGCTTTACCCGCACATGGGTATGGGAACGAAAACGCTCCAGCACACGGTAATGACTGACGGCTTGCTTGCCACCCTCCATCACGGCCATGCGTTGGCGCTGCTGGCCATGACGACCGATCGGTGCGTTGATCTTGCCGCCGGCGGTCACGACACCGATAACGATGCATTCATAGATACGGCTGACGCTGCGGCTCTGCAACTGTGCAACCAGTTTCGTCTGCGCCTGTACGGTCTTGGCGACCACCATCAGACCGGTGGTGTCCTTGTCCAGACGATGCACGATACCGGCGCGGGGTACATTGACGATATCCGGTACGTGATGCAGCAAGGCGTTGAGCAAAGTGCCATCTGCGTGACCGGCCGCTGGGTGCACCACCAGGCCCGCAGGCTTGTTGATCACCAGGATGTCGTCGTCTTCATAGACGATGTCCAGCGCGATGTCCTGAGCGACCCATTCGCCCTGGGCTTCCTGCTCGGCAGTGAGTTCAAGGATGGCGCCGCCGTGAACGATGTCTCGCGGACGTATGGCTGCGCCGTCCACCGTCAGGCGGCCGTCCTTGATCCAGGCGGAAAGGCGCGAGCGTGAGTACTCGGCGAATAACTGTGCGGCGACTTGATCGAGGCGTTGGCCGCCCAATTCGGACGGCACCTCTGCGCGAAGTTCAATTTTATCGGACATGCTCGGACTGGGCGTCGGCACAGCCTTTGGTTTCGGCTGCGCGCTTGTGGTTAAATACTGCGTCTTTTGCCCCGAGGCTACTCAACGGGGCGCTCATCATAACAGGACGGCCACGCCCAAGACAGCGGCCGTCATAGGGACGCAAGCCGCCATGCAAGTGAAACACCTGCTGCTGATCGCCATCCTCGCATTGACCGCTGCTTGCTCATCGAAGGAAGTCGTAGACGAAAACCTGAGTGAAGTCGAGCTGTACCAGCAGGCTCAAACCGATCTGGACAACAACAGCTACAACGCCGCCACCGCCAAGCTGAAGGCCCTGGAATCGCGTTATCCGTTCGGTCGCTATGCCGATCAGGCGCAACTCGAACTCATCTACGCCAACTACAAGAACGCCGAGCCTGAGGCTGCAAAAGCCGCGGCCGAACGTTTCATTCGTCTGCACCCGCAGCATCCGAACGTCGATTACGCCTACTACCTCAAGGGCCTGACTTCTTTCGACCAGGACGTCGGCCTGCTGGCGCGTTTCCTGCCACTGGACATGACCAAGCGTGACCCGGGCGCCGCCCGCGACTCCTACAACGAGTTCGCCCAGCTGACCAGCCGCTACCCCAACAGCCGTTACGCACCGGATGCCAAGCAGCGCATGATCTACCTGCGCAACCTGCTGGCCTCCTACGAAATTCACGTTGCCGACTACTACCTGACCCGTCAGGCCTATGTCGCCGCTGCCAACCGTGGCCGCTACGTCGTTGAAAACTTCCAGGAAACCCCGTCGGTCGGCGATGGCCTGGCGGTGATGACCGAGGCCTACCAGCGTCTGCACCTGGACGATCTGGCCGCCACCAGCCTCGAAACCCTGAAACTCAACTACCCGAACCACCCAAGCCTGGTTGACGGCCAGTTCGTGCCTTCGGTCGCCGAAGCCGATAACCGTTCGTGGCTGAGCAAGGCCACCCTGGGCCTGATCGAGTCCCGTCCACCGCTGCCACCGGGAGAAACCCGCGCCAACCAGGACGTGCAGAAGCAATTCCAGGATGCCAAGGATGCGATCCCGAGCGAGCTCAAGCCCAAAGACGGCAACGGTGATGTGATCCAGGAAGAAGATCACGAAGCCGAAGGCAACAACAAGGACCGTTCCTGGTTCAGCTACATGACCTTCGGCGTGTTCGACTGACACGACCGACAGTGTGCAAAGGGAGACTTTCGAGTCTCCCTTTTTTATTGCGCCATTTTTTGTGCGCGGCTTTACGCTGTGCGCCAGCAATGTCACGGGCTAAACTGCCGGATCATCAGCCAAAAAGCCGCTCATCATGCTTCGTTTATTGTTCTGGATCGCCGTGATCGCCGCCGCCGTATGGTTCTGGCGCAAGTACAAGGGACAGGCCGCCGTACCCAAGTCCCCTGCCGAACTGGAAGCGGCACCCATGGTTCGCTGTGCCCATTGCGGCGTGCATCTGCCTCGCGATCGCGCACTGAACTACCAGCAACAGTGGTATTGCAGCCAGGCCCATCTGGAGCAAGGCCCCGGTAGCAGTGGCCGCTGAGACGCCCACTCACCGAGTCAGGCGGGTCTGGATCTCCCGGCAGGCCCGACAACTGAAACCTGCTGCCCTCGGGCGCCTGACAACCGGCGTCCACCCGATCCGCAACCGGCCGAGTGCCATCAGTCATGCCGGGCAGCTATTGCGAGAACCAGAGGAACTCAACAGCGCGGTTCAGCGTCTGACGCAGATTATTCAAGACCACGCTCAGCGAATGAATCGGGAAATCGAAAACGTCCTGCAACTGTCCCGCCAGGATTACAGGCCACGCCAGGACGGCGGCGGCTTTCGTATCACCTTTGCTCACGGATGGAGACAAGGTTGAAGATGAACCCTCGGCAAAAGGTCCTGATCGTCGACGACGAGCCGGACATCCGCGAACTTCTGGAAATCACCCTCGGCCGGATGAAGCTCGATACCTGCAGTGCCCGCAGCGCCAACG
Organism: Pseudomonas sp. NPDC089569; assembly: GCF_050280625.1. Lineage (NCBI taxonomy): Bacteria > Pseudomonadati > Pseudomonadota > Gammaproteobacteria > Pseudomonadales > Pseudomonadaceae > Pseudomonas > Pseudomonas sp. NPDC089569. Next base: position 8,481 of record NZ_JBNNVQ010000126.1, on the reverse strand, counting down.
AGGCGCGGGCGCTCTTGAAACACGAGACATTCGACCTGTGCCTGACCGACATGCGCCTGCCTGATGGCAGCGGTCTGGAACTGGTCCAACACGTACAGCAATGTTACCCGCGCGTCCCGGTGGCCATGATCACCGCCCATGGCAGTGTCGAAACAGCGATCAGCGCCCTCAAGGCCGGTGCCTACGACTTTTTGACCAAACCAGTGGACCTCATCCGTTTGCGCGAACTGGTCACCAGCGCCCTGCCACTGCCCGCCCACGGCGGCACAATCGATCGCCGCTTGCTGGGCGACTCGTTGCCCATGCGCAACCTGCGCAAACAGATCGACAAGCTTGCCCGCAGCCAGGCGCCGGTGTACATCAGCGGCGAGTCCGGCAGCGGCAAGGAGTTGGTGGCTCGCCTGATCCATGATCGCGGACCACGCCCCCGCCAGGCCTTTGTTGCGGTCAATTGCGGCGCCATCCCCACGGAACTGATGGAAAGCGAATTTTTCGGACATCGCAAAGGCAGCTTCAGCGGCGCCATTGAAGACAAGCCCGGACTGTTCCAGACGGCCCATGGCGGCACCCTGTTCCTCGATGAAGTGGCAGACCTGCCACTGCCGATGCAGGTCAAACTGCTGCGGGCCATTCAGGAAAAAGCCGTGCGCAGCATCGGCGGACAACAGGAGCAGGTGGTCGATGTACGCATTCTCTGCGCCACCCACAAAGACCTGGCGGCGGAGGTGGCCGCCGGGCGCTTTCGCCAGGATCTGTACTATCGGCTGAACGTGATCGAGCTACGGGTTCCTCCCCTGCGCGAACGCCGCGACGACATCGAACTGCTGGCCATTCAGATGCTCAAGCGCCTGGCTATCGACACGGGCCAACCGGTCGTCAAACTCCATCCGCAAGCCCTCGATGCGCTCAAAGGCTTCCGATTTCCCGGCAATGTCCGCGAGCTGGAGAACATGCTCGAACGGGCCCACACGTTATGCGAAAACAATCAGATCGAGGCCAGTGACTTGCGCCTGACCGAAGGCAACCGTGCCACGCAAGGGGGGGCACCGGACCTCACGCAGATAGACAATCTGGAGGTCTATCTGGAAAACGTCGAGCGCCAGCTCATTCTCCAGGCCCTGGAAGAAACCCGCTGGAACCGCACGGCGGCGGCTCAGCGGCTGAGCCTTTCGTTCAGGTCGATGCGGTACCGGCTCAAGAAATTCGGACTGGATTGAGCCGGGTTCGCCTGTAGGAGCGAGAGTCAGATACGCCCCACCGGAGCATACGGCGCCGGATCGATGATCGGCGACCTGCCCAACATTACATCCGCCAACAACTGGCATGATGCCGGCGCCAGTACCAGGCCGTTACGGAAGTGCCCGCAATTGAGCCACAAGCCATCGAAGCCCGGCACTTGGCCAATGTAGGGAATACCTTCCGGCGAACCCGGTCTCAAGCCGGCCCAATGCCCTACCACTTCTGCCGTTGCCAACGCAGGAATCAACTCGACCGCCGAAGCCTTGAGACTCTCCAGTGCCTCCCCGGTTGGCGTCTTGTCGTAGCCTTCATGCTCCAGCGTACTGCCAATCAGAATATGCCCGTCGCGGCGAGGAATCGCATAGCGTCCTTTGGCCAGCACCATGCTCGGCAGGAAGTCCGCTGCACATTTGTAGAGAATCATCTGCCCCTTCACCGGCTCGACAGGCAGCTGCAGCCCAAGGCTCTTGAGCAAGTCGCCACTCCAGGCGCCAGCGGTCAGCACCACTTGATCGCCATGGACTGCGCCTGCAGAAGTCTGCACACCGACAATTTTTTGATCCTGACGAATAAACCCGCTGACCTCGCACTGCTCATGGATCGTTACGTTCGGCAGCGCCTGCAATGCGGCCTTGAGCGACTTCACCAGGCGCGGATTGCGTACGTTGGCAACGTCCGCCATGTAGATCGCGCGAGTAAAACCACCACCCAGCACTGGCACCGCGTCATGGGTCGCCGAGATGTCCACAGACCGCAACGGTCGGTTTTCCCGCTCGGCCCACGCCAGCGCCTCGGCTTCATCATCCAGGTCCAGCCAATACAATCCAGTCGTGTGGACCTCGGGATCAACCCCGGTAGCCGCAAACAAGCGCTCGCCCAGCTGTGGATAAAAGTCCTGGGACCAATGGGCCAACGCCGTGACCGCCGGGTTGTAGCGCCAGGGATAAAGCGGCGACACAATGCCGCCCCCTGCCCAGGAAGACTCCTGACCGACGCTCGAACGGTCCAGCAGCACGACACTCTGCACTTCGGAAGCGAGATTGAACGCCGTCAGCAGGCCGATTACCCCACCACCGACAATCACCACTTGTTGTTGCCTGGTCATATTCTGATCCAACCGATAAATAGACAGAGGGTGCAAAACGCACCCGCAAAAAAATCAGCGCCCCCAGCAATCCTTGGCGGTCAGCCCCGCCGTGGCATTGACCATGCTACGCACACCGGTATTGGCCAGGGTGAAATCACCGCACTTGTCATTGGCCATGCTCGTACCTGCCTTGCGTACCGCCGTCAGCACAAAGGTCTGGTCGGTCAGGGTCGGGGTAATGCTGTAGTAGTCGTTGCCGGCGCTCAGGCCCTCGACACCGGTGTAAACATTCTTTTGTGAGTAGAAACGCTCAAGGATCTGCGCCTGCTCGGAAAGCAGGCCGGCCACTTCGGTACGACGCCCCTTGTTCAGGTATTCGGTAAAGCTGGGAGCCGCGATGGTCATGACAATTCCGATGATCGCAATCACGATCATGATTTCGATCAGGGTAAAACCGCGGTTGGATCTGTGCATGCCTCAATTCTCGCTTACTGTATTTGTCGCCACATGATGCGACGGCTGCCGCCGCCGGATTTTTCCACCGGAACGCCAAGGCTGCCACTGGAATCGTTCACGCGTTTGCTGATGGCGTTCAGGGTCGGGATGTCCCCGGTGAAGACGACGCCGTTGGATACCAGGTCGGCGCTGTCGAGCATTTGGTCGTTATTGGTGTCGAGCACCGCGTAATCGAGCATCTTACCGCTGAATGCATCCAGCTCGACCAGTTTGCCGTTGTCGAGGCTGGCGCAGGGGTCCGTGGCATCCACACTGGCCAAAATGAATACGGTCCGGCCCGGTAGCTGACATTCCCGAATGACCACCCGTTCGCCACTCGGCAAGGGCAAATCCGAAGTGGAAGCAGCAAGCTCCGGCGCCGCCAGGTACAGGCCCAGCAAGGCGCCGCACATAAGCCGCCAATGCCGAGTGCGCCCCTCAGTACTTCGCATAAATACTCTCCACGACGCTGCGCGAGTTACCCGCCAAGCCCACTGCGGTTACCCGATACAAGGTGGCCGCAGTATTGCTTGGCACATTCACAGCCTTCTGAGTGGAACCGATGTTTTGCACACCATAGAAGCCGTTGCCGGAAGCGATCCAGGTCACCCCCGAAGTGGAATTGAATCCTGCGGTCTTTACGACCGAGGATTCCGCCGGTGGCGCGCATTGAACCGTGCCGTTGCACTGCGCCAATGCAAAGCTGTCCTTTTGCACCGCGCTTTCACCTGTGCGCAACACGGCTTCGGCGCTCTGGAACGACTGATTGCGCAAATTCACGCTGCCGGCCATTTTTTCCTGCAGGGTGGCGTTCTGCATCGATGAAATGCCAATAAAGGTCAGCAACAGCAGAAACACCAGGCTTACCAGCAGCGCCATGCCACGCTGGGTTCGGATAACCGCGGAAGAAACACCCATCGCCTGCCTCCTCATGGCAAGCGGTTGCGCAGCGCGGCAACCACGTTGAAGGTTTGATCACTTACCCGGTTGTGAGGATCCGTGAGGGTCAGGCTCAATCGCACGCTTCGAATCCGGGCCGGGTCCGACGGGTTGCTGCTGTAGCTGGTAGCCGCCGCCTCGGAAGCGGAACTGGCAAGGCCGAAGCTCACGTTGAAGGCGCTGACATTGTCTATCAGTGCGTCCTGTCTCGGTTTGCCCCCGCCGACTCCCACCGTCAGTTGCCCGTCCTTCAGCCGGTAGATCAAACGCCGGATCGGAAACGCCAGCTGCCCCGGGGCCGCTGGGTGAGACTCGACATAGGCTGTCGAGCTGTTTCGGCAGTCTGAAATGACCGTCCAAGTGGGCGGCCTGCCATTGCCGCCGATATCCGCAGTCACCAGCGTGAGCCTGTGGTCGGCATTATCCCAACTGATCGGCGTGGTCCGGGCAGCATCGAAACCAACTGCCGAGCGGTCAGCCATTATCGTCTCCAGGCATCCGAACATACCGACCATGCGAATCTCCTGAATCATTTTGCTCAGCACGAAGCGCGCATCTTCCTGCATGACCGCTGCGCTGTTCTGGCTGATGTAGGTATTTTTAGCGGCAATGAAAACCTGAACCACGCCCATCACGACGATCAGGCTCAAGGCCAGGGCAATCAGCAACTCGATCAGGCCGAAACCTTTCTGCGTTCGGCTCATGGCGTCGCCACCGGGTCGACGGTCGCCCGACTGGAGAGCACCAGACTTCGGCGGGAGTCCGCGCTGTTGGCAGCGCGAGCGTCATCCCAAGTAATGGTGATGGTGTACACCTGCTGGTTGAGGGTGATGCTGCCGGTCGCCGTGGGACCGCCGAAATTGACGATATTGCGGGTGAAATCGTAGAGATCCTGGTCCCGGGCGACATTGAGGTTGCCGGAGGTCGGTGGCGTAACGGTGTAGTCGGCAGCCGCATTGGCGCGAATGCGATCCATCATGTCGTAGGCGATAAAACTGGCCTGACTGGTCATTCGCGCACTGTCGGTGTACTTCAGCGCACTCAATTGCAACGCCGCCGCCCCCAGCATCCCAACACCGAGAACCACCAAGGCAACCAGAACTTCGATCAGCGACATGCCTTCCTGTGCACACTTGCTCCCTGGCCTCATCCGCAACTTCCACCCAATAGAATTCGTCCGTTCAAACACACATTCAGCGTCCTGCGTTGCGCTCCCAGCGCATAGCTGATCACCATCGCCGAGGGCGGTGAGGACAAGCCACCAAGGTTGTTGAAATCGATGGCGGTCACACCAGAGGGTAGTGTCAGAGTCGCGCCACTGCTCATAGCCGGAATAACCCGCAATACATTGGCCGGCTTGCCTGTACCGTCATACACCGACAACTCCCCGGTCCAGATACCCGAGTCCGCTGTCGGGCGGACCCGGATAGTCACGCCTCGGTCGATGGCTTCCAGGCGGGCGAAATTTAGCCCCCGTCGCAGGTCGCCGATCTCGGTATCGGCCCTGGTGATTTGCGCCGAGCGGGTGAATGCCGGCATCGCGAGGGTGATCAGGACCAGAAAAACACTCAGCGCCACCAGCAACTCGATCAGCGTGAAACCTTTTGAACGGTATTGCATCAATGCCCTCTGTCGCCGTTGGCTATACCTGCAATGACTCGGCAAACCACTCGACCGATTGCATTGCGTGCATGGATCGCACGGGACAAACCGCTTCAGGGAGGAAGATGTCATGCATCAAAAGGGATTCAGCCTGATTGAACTGCTCATCGGACTGACAATTGCCGGAATTGTTCTGCACTTGGTCAGTCCGGCGTACGCCGCATTGACAGAATCGACCCAGCTTGCGGAGGCCGCGAGGTCACTCGCCAGCGGCATGCGCAGCGCAAGAAGCGAAGCGATATCGCGAAACCAGACCGTGGTCATTCACGGCATCAACGGGGACTGGGGCCAGGGCTGGCGGATCATTCTGGATGTGAGTGGCAAGGGGCATGAAGACGATAGCAATCCACTGCTGATGGAGCATCGCAGCGGCATCGGGGTGCCAATTTTCGGCAATCAGCATATCAGGACAGCCGCGCGGTTCGGTCCATTGGGCGAACCCTTGAGCAACGGCCTTCAGTCAGGGACTTTGCACATTTGCGCTGCGCGCGAACCGGTGAGCCAGTACCAGGTGGTACTGGCCCGCAGTGGTCGTATCAGCCTGCGCAGCGAAAGATCTGCACATCCGTTATGCGAGAAGTAGAAATTCAGGACAGCGAACGGACCCGCAGCTCCTTGGGCATGGAGAACGTGATGTTTTCCTCACGCCCCGCCAGCTCATCGGCGCCGGTCGCTCCCCAGGCCTGCAATTGCTGGATCACGCCACGCACCAGGACTTCTGGAGCAGAAGCGCCCGCGGTGATGCCGATGCGCTCGACACCATCGAACCAGCTCTTTTGCAGGTCCTCGGCACCGTCGATCAGGTAGGCCGGCGTGGACATACGCTCGGCGAGTTCGCGCAAGCGATTGGAGTTGGAGCTGTTCGGACTGCCGACAACCAACACGACATCGCATTCGTCAGCCAGTTGCTTGACCGCGTCCTGACGGTTTTGCGTGGCGTAGCAGATGTCGTCCTTGCGCGGCCCGCCAATGGCCGGGAAACGCGTACGCAGCGCGTCGATGACGCGGCTGGTATCGTCCATGGACAGCGTGGTCTGGGTCACGAATGCCAGTTTGTCGGGGTTGCGCACCTGCAGTTCGGCGACGTCGTTCTCGTCTTCGACCAGATAGATCGCCCCGCCATTGCTGGCGTCGTACTGGCCCATAGTGCCTTCGACTTCCGGGTGACCGGCGTGGCCGATGAGGATGCATTCACGGCCGTCGCGACTGTAGCGCGCGACTTCGATGTGCACCTTGGTCACCAGCGGGCAGGTGGCGTCGAATACTTTCAGGCCACGACCGGCGGCTTCGCTACGCACCGCCTGGGAAACACCGTGGGCGCTGAAGATCACGATCACGTCGTCCGGCACCTGATCCAGTTCCTCGACAAAAACTGCGCCACGATTGCGCAAGTCTTCGACGACGAATTTGTTGTGGACCACTTCATGGCGCACATAGATCGGCGGTCCGAAGACCTCCAGGGCGCGGTTGACGATTTCGATCGCCCGATCCACGCCGGCGCAGAAGCCACGGGGGTTGGCGAGTTTGATTTGCATGCTGTGCCTCGTGTCTTGCGCGCAATAAATTTGATCACTGCAATCCATGTGGGAGCGGGCTTGCCCGCGATAAGGGTCTGTCAGTCAACATTGATGTCGGCTGATGCATAGCTATCGCGGGCAAGCCCGCTCCCACAAGGTATCCGCGTTGTTACCTACAACGCCTTGACGGAGATGATTTCCACGTCAAAGGTCAGCGTCTTGCCAGCCAGCGGGTGGTTGAAGTCGACGGTCACCTGCGCGTCGTCGAACTCTTTCACCACGCCCGGCAATTCAGTATTGGCCGCATCGTTGAAGATCACCAACAAACCCGGCGACAGTTCCATATCCTGGAACTGAGAGCGCGGCATGACCTGCACGTTTTGCGGGTTGGGCTGACCGAAAGCGTTTTCAGGCTCAACGCTCAGTGTACGCTTGTCGCCCGCCTTGAAACCGAACAATGCCGCTTCGAAACCTGGCAAGAGGTTGCCATCACCGACCTTGAAGGTCGCCGGGGCCTTGTCGAAGGTGCTGTCCACCGTGTCGCCGTTCTCCAGGCGCAATGCGAAATGCAAGGTGACTTCCGTGTTCTGGCCGATACGCTGCTCAGCCAATACCTGTTCAGTCATGAACGGTTTCTCCGGTCTTTTTACTTTTGAACATATCCAGTGCCAGCATCACCGCACCAACGGTAATTGCGCTGTCGGCAAAGTTGAACGCGGGGAAGTACCAGCGATTCTGCCAATGCACCAGGATGAAATCGATCACATGGCCCAGGGCGATGCGGTCATACAGATTGCCCAGCGCGCCACCCAGCACCAGCGCCAGGGCGATTGCCAGCCAGGTCTCGTTGCGCCCCAGGCGCTTGAGCCAGACCACCAGCACCGCACTGACCACAACGGCGATCAGGGCAAACAGCCAGCGTTGCCAGCCTGAGCTGTCGGCCAGGAAGCTGAATGCCGCGCCGGTGTTATAGGCCAGGGTCCAGCTGAAGTAATCGGGGATGATCACAATCTGCTGGTACATCTGGAGCTTGCCTTCGAAGTAGAACTTGCTGGCCTGGTCGATGACCAGGACCAGCAAACTCAACCAGAGCCAGCTCAGCCGTCCGAAACGGCCAACGGCATTAGGCATAGTGACGAACCTCGCCGGTACCGCTGATGTTGTCGACGCAACGACCGCAGATTTCCGGATGTTCCGGGTTCACACCGACGTCTTCACGGCAGTGCCAGCAACGGGCGCACTTGGCGTGGTTCGACTTGACGATCTTCAGCTTCAGGCCGCTGACTTCGGTGACCACGGCATCCGCCGGTGCTTGCGCCAATGGCGCGACACTGGCGGTCGAAGTGATCAGCACGAAGCGCAGTTCGTTGCTCAGTTTGGCCAGGTCGGCAGTCAGCGCGTCTTCGGCGAACAGCGTCACTTCGGCTTGCAGGTTGCCACCGACAGAGCGAAACACCAGTTGCGGCCCCACAACTCGCGTACGAACGGATGGGTATTGGACAGGCAGACCTTGCCGACGTTGGCCTGGCGGATGTGCCCGAT
>NZ_JBNNVQ010000125.1:0-15512 GCF_050280625.1 Pseudomonas sp. NPDC089569 | reverse complement strand
CTGCAGGCTGCGCGGTGGCAAGGCAACCATGATCTGCTGGGCACCGAGGCGAGGCATGGCTTCAGGCGCCAGCTCGGCCAGCAAGGCATGGCCCGTCGTAGTCATCCGGATTGGCCATCTTGGCCTTGTAGCTCAGGCCGTTGAAATCCCAGACCACACCGACTTCGATCTCGCCTTTTTCCATGGTGGCGATGGTCGGGTTGGCCATCGACAGGCGACCCTGCTTGGCGATATCGGCAAACATCAGCAAGGCCGGCTGTAGGTTTTTCTCGTCGCCACCGTTGGCCAGTGCTGCGGCCAGTACGCCGTTGGCTGCCTGGGCCGCGGTGCTCACGTCACCAATGGACACCTTGTACTTGCCGGTCTTGAGATCAGCCCACTTGGTCGGCACTTCGGAACCGTGCAGCAGCTTTTTATTGACGATAAAGGCGATGGTGCCGGTATAGGCCAGTGCCCAGTTGCCTTCCTTGTCCTTGGCCCAGTCCGGTACCTGATCCCAGGTCGTCGGTTTGTAAGGCTGCACAACGCCCTGCTTGACCGCAATCGGGCCGAAGGCCGCACCGACGTCGCCGATGTCGGCGCTGGCGTTGTCTTTTTCGGCGGCGAACTTGGCGATTTCCTGAGCCGAACTCATGTCGGTATCGATGTGTTTGAGGCCGTAGGTCTTGGCCAGGTCGTCCCAGGTGCCTTTCCAGTTGGCCCAGTCATCGGGCATGCCGACACTATTGACCGCACCTTCCGCTTTCGCAGCGGCTTCCAGGGTTTTCAAATCATCGGCCGCCATGGCGGCGGTGCACATGGCAATGGTCGAGCCTAACAGTGATGCCAGGAAAAGCTGTTTCATTCCGAAGCTCCTATGGGCGTTTTCAACGCTGCGATTGCGATTGTGTGTTGGTCTAGGTCAGCAATACCCGAGCCAATTTAAGGACGCTGGATGACACTTTGATGTCGTTCGTCGCCCGGCAAGATTTTTATTTGCCCGCCGTTGGCGGGTTCACGGTAAGCGTAGACCATGGCCGAAAGCCCGTAGTGCAGGGACTTGGCGGGTGTCTTGCAGGCATTTCAAGGCCTTGATGCAGCGACCGTTCGGTCGCTTGTCATCGCGCGGTCATCTGTACTGCCTACGCTTGCAGGATGTTGATCGAATCGATTTGCAGCACGGTTCTGCCCCGGATCGGTGCTGGTCTAGTCCAGATAGGTAAAGTTGATGCGTGATGAGGCAACAAAAGCAGTGACCGCCATTGGCCAGGTGCTTCAGGAACAGATCGATCATGGGTTGCTGGCGCCCGGAAGCAAGCTGCCGGCCGAGCGCAAGCTCAGTGAGTTGTTCGCGACGACGCGTATCACCGTGCGTGAGGCGTTATTGCAACTGGAGTCTCAAGGGCAGATCTATCGTGAAGAGCGTCGCGGCTGGTTCGTCTCGCCGCCGCGGCTGGCCTATAACCTGATGCAGCGCAGCCACTTTCACGCGATGGTCAGCGCGCAGGGGCGGGTACCGTCCACCGAGGTCATCAGTGCGCGCTTGCAGCCGGCTTCGGTGGCGGTGTGTGCGTTGCTGCAATTGCCGGCACTGTCGAGCGTCATTCAGATCTGTCGCTCGCGGCGTATCGATGGGCGCCTGGTGTTGTACGTGGAGCACTACCTGAACCCGCAGTATTTTCCGGGGATCCTGGATTTCGATTTGAATCAGTCGATTACCGAGTTGTATGCGCGGCACTACGACCTGCAGTACGGGCGAGTGCGGTTCGAGATCGTGCCGACGGCGTTGTCGGCTGATGCGGCGGCAGCCTTGCGGGTGTCGGTGGGTAGTCCGGGCTTGCAGATAGCGCGGGTCAACTATGACCAGCACGAGCGGCTGATCGATTGTGACCTGGAGTTCTGGCGACATGATGCGATTCATGTCGGCGTCGATGTCGTCTGAAACCCCGAAACCCCGCGCCCCGAAATCCTGAAATTCCGTAGGAGCGAGGCTTGCCCGCGAAGGCAGATTGCCGCACCGCTTGCTGCTACTGCGGCCCGCCACCGGCGGTGATCACCTGCACGCTCATGCGCGGTGTCGCCAGGTCCAGTCCGGCTTCATCCATGTGGCGTTTAAGCGACAGGTTGAAGGCCCGGGAAACTTCCCACTGTTTGATCGGAGCGGTCTTGAAGCGGGCGCGAAGGATGGCGTTGCCGGATTCGAAGCTTTCCACGCCCTGAAACTCCAGTGGCGACCAGATATTGCGCCGTTGCAGCGGATCGGTGCGCATTTTCTGGCCGACCTCGCGCATCAGTTTGATTGCGTTGTCGATGTCCATGCTGGCAGGCACCGCCACGCGGAAGATCGCGTAGCCGAACTCGCGCGAGTAGTTCTGGATGCTTTTGATTTCACTGAACGGAATGGTGTGGACGATACCGTCGATGTCCCGCAGGCGCACGGTACGGATGGTCAGGCCTTCGACGGTGCCCAGGTGGCCACCGACATCGACATAATCGTCGATGGCCAGGGAGTCTTCGATGATGATGAACAGGCCGGTGATCAGGTCGGCCACCAGCGATTGTGCGCCGAAACCGATGGCCAGGCCGATCACACCGGCACCGGCCAGCAGCGGGGTGACGTTCATGCCCATGTTCGCCAGGGCGACGATCAGCGCGATGATGAAAATGGCCACGAACAGGACGTTGCGGATCAGCGGCATCATCGTCTGCGCGCGGGCATTGGCCAGGCCCTTGCGCGATCGGGTGAGGGCATGGTGCACGGCCGTGTCGCTGAGAATCCAGATCAGCCAGGCAAAGATCAGTGTGCCGCCAAGACTGAACAGCTTCACACTGATTTCATGGCCTTCGCCTTCGGTGAAGCTGATCAGCGACATGCCCCAGACCCGCAGGCCCAGTTCGATGAACGCCATCCATACCGTCAAATGGGCGAGGGTGTAGAAGAAGTTTTTCAGGCGCTCGGAATACAGCGCGTGACGCCTGATCCCCCGTTGTGGCTTGAGGGCATGCCGGCGTACCAGGCCGTTGATGACCATGCACAACACCAGCAACACCGTGCAGATCAATGACTGACGCAACGCGGTGCTGGTATCCCCGGCGGATACAAACGTGGCGAACAGAGAAATGCCCACCAGAACCAGCGCCGGAACAAACCAGAAGGTGCCGAGAATTTCGATGGAGTCGCTCAAGGCGCGTCGGGTCAGTCGTCGGGACAGCGGCTGGTTGCGGATCAAATGGGCAATCGGGCGGCGGAAGCGCAGGATGAACAACCCCGTAAACAGCGCAGCCAGCACGTTGGCCACCGTTGCGGCGGTGTGCGCCAGGTGCCCGCCCAGACTTTCGATCAGGCGTGGGTCGTTGAGCGCTTCACCAAAGGCGGCGAAACTGCCGATCAGCCAGAGTGGGCGAAAGGCCTGATGCCGCAGGATGTACAAGGCGCGGTGGCGATGGGGGCCGTCGAGCAGGGAAAACGCAATCACGCAGATGGCAGAGAAACAGGTGCCGACCACCAGCGCGTAGGCCAGCACCATGGCCAGGCTTTTGCCCAGCGACGACGGCAGGGCATAGCTCATGTACACGGTGATGACCAGGGCTATCAGCCATGGGCCCAGTTTGCGTAGCGCAAAACGCAACATATCCAGGGCCCTGGGGTGTTGCGGCAGTTCTTCAGGCAGGCCGAAACGCATGCGCACCCGATGGCTGACCCAGATCAACGCCGCCGCGAGCAGACTCCAGACCAGCAGAATCATTGCGAAGCCAAAGATGATCGGTAGCCATTCGTTGGCGGGCAGCACCAGAGCGGTCAGCTCGTCCCTGGCCTGGTCGAATTCGCTGGACCAGCGTGTGATCGGGCTGTCGGCTCCGGAAAACTGCTTTTCGAAACTGGCCAGGGTTCCACCGATTAGGCCCAGCACGCCTTCCTCGGTGGCCGGTTGGGCCTTTTTTGTGGCATCGCGCAGTTTCTTCAGGTCGGCCAGTAACTTTGTACGTTGCTGGTCGTTTTCCAAGGATTTGATCACTTCGTCCAGGGACTGACCCAGAGGCTCCTGCGCCTCGGGCTGGGTTTTCGCCCCGCCGTTGAGCAGGCTCGGCAGACCGGCCGCGTCGACGGGCGCCATCGGCAGCAACGTCATGAGGCAGACGAGGAACAAACACGGCAGGGCGAAAAGACGAGCGAACACTAGGCGGTCAACCTCGAAGTAAGCGGGTCAATCGAGTGTACGAGCCCCGCAAATCCAATGCGAGTCGGGGACAGGTTTTATTCGTTGAGTTTGGCCAGGATCTTGAACACGACGGTGGCAAGGATCAGCAGCATGCCGACCCACATGGCGAAAACGCCGGCGTTCTTGTCACGAAAATTGAAGCCGATGGCCAGAAGGATCATTCCGATGAGAATCGGGATCAACATGGCGTGAAACGAGGACATCGAGATCATGGCGACTGCCTTGTCGAAAGGGATAACGTGAGTCTAGGTGGGGTTTGGATGAGCGGTGATGAATTCTGTAGGAGCGAGCATGCTCGCGATGGTCGTTAACGATTACGCTGTAAACCTGACACCCAGCGGCGTTTTCGAATCCATCGCGAGCTTGCTCGCTCCTACAGGGGGCGGTGTTACGGCAGGTCGCGGCTGGCGTAGAACGCGCTCAGCACCTTGACCAGATGCGCCAGGTCATGGCTGCCGCACAGTTCGCGGATCGAGTGCATGGCGAACGTCGGCAGGCCGATGTCCACGGTGCGCACGCCCAGGTGGCTGGCGGTAATCGGGCCGATGGTCGAGCCGCAACCCATGTCGCTGCGCACCACGAAACTTTGCACCGGCACTTCTTCGGCCATGCACAGATGGCGGAAGAACCCGGCTGTTTCGCTGTTGGTGGCGTAGCGCTGGTTGGTGTTGACCTTGATGACAGGGCCGGCATTGAGCTTCGGACCGTGGTTGGCGTCGTGTTTTTCTGCATAGTTGGGGTGAACGCCGTGGGCGTTGTCGGCCGAAACCAGCAGGGATTTCTGAATGGTCCGAACGAATTCGTCACCTTCGGGCAGCAGGCGGCGCAAGGTTTGTTCAAGCATCGGGCCATCGGCGCCGCAGGCCGAACACGAACCGACTTCTTCGTGATCGTTGCAGACCAGTACGCAGGTTTCGTCGGTGTCGGCCGTCAGCAACGCCTGCAGGCCGGCGTAGCACGACAGCAGGTTGTCCAGGCGCGCGCCGGCGATGAAGTCGCCATGCAGGCCGATGACGGCAGCGCTCTGGGTGTCGTAGAAACTCAGCTCGTAATCGAGCACCACATCGGCGTTCAGCCCGTGTTCGCGGGCGAGTTGGTCGGTGATCACGGCGCGGAAGTCCACGCGCTCGTCGCCGGCAAACTGCGCAAGCACTGGCGGCAGTTCAGTCTGGGCGTTGATCGCCCAGCCCATATTGGCTTCGCGGTTCAGGTGAATGGCCAGGTTGGGGATGATCGCGATCGGCGCCTTGAAATCGATCAACTGGCTTTCGACCTTGCCGTCGCGACGGAAGGTTACCCGTCCGGCCAGCGACAAATCGCGGTCGAACCAGGGGGCCAGCAATGCGCCGCCATAGACTTCGACGCCCAGCTGCCAAAAGCCCTGGCGCTGCAGTTCCGGTTGCGGCTTGACCCGCAGGCAAGGGCTGTCGGTATGGGCGCCTACCAAGCGAATCCCGCCGTGCAGCGGCGAGTGGCGGCCCATTTTGATGGCGACAATCGAAGAGTCGTTGCGGGTGACGTAGTAGCGGCCATTGGCTTCGGTATGCCATGGCTCGCGCTCGTCAAGGCGCTGATAACCGGCCGCCTCCAGGCGTTGTACAAGGCTGGCGGTGGCATGGAACGGGGTAGGGGAGGCCTTGAGGAAGTCGATCAGGCCTTGGTTCAACTCTTCGCGCATAACGTAGCTCCAGACAGCAGTGGGGCCAGTTTAACGTATTGGCCCGGGAATTGGCGGTGGGCTGCTGTGCAGTGCTCCTTGATTGATTCTTGTAGGAGCGAGGCTTGCCCGCGAAGGCGGTGTGTCAGTCGCCATTGATTCCGAATGACACACCGCCTTCGCGGGCAAGCCTCGCTCCTACGGGTTATCCGGTTTGGCCGTCAAAACGGTGCAGGGCTCTCGAAGCGCAGGCGTTCGCCGGTCTGGGGGTGGGTGAAGCTGAGCATGCTGGCATGCAGGCAAAGCCGTGGCCAGGCGGCCAGGGCCTGTTCGTGGGCATAGAGCCCGTCGCCCAGCAGTGGATGACCGATGGAGAGCATGTGCACACGCAACTGGTGCGAACGGCCGGTGATGGGCGTCAACTCCACGCGACACCAGTCGCCGCAACGTTCCAGTACGCGCCAGAAGGTCAGGGCGTGTTTGCCGAGCTCATGGTCGACCACGTGACGAGGCTTGGTCGGCGGGTCGTAGCGCAGCGGCAAGTCGATGCTGCCGCTGTCCAGCTCGGGTTGACCCCAGCACAACGCGGTGTAGGCCTTTTCGGTTTCACGGTCGTGAAACTGCCGGGACAGTTCGCGATGGGTATCGGGATCGCGGGCCAGCAAGATGATTCCGGAGGTTTCCCAATCCAGTCGATGGACGATCAACGCTTCCGGGTAGCCGTTTTCCTGCAGGCGGGTAATCAGGCAGTCCTTGTTGTCGTCGGCCCGGCCAGGGACGGAAAGCAACAGGGTCGGTTTGTTCACCACCAGCACGGCAGCGTCCTGATGGATGATTTGGACGTTGGACAACGGCATTAAAACAGCCTCGTTACAAACGCCAACGGCGGCTCGGGCCTTGAAAGCCTGAGCCGCCGTTGGCGACTGCCAGATCGACTCAGCGATCGGGCAGGGTGATGTTGAGTTCCAGAATCGAGCAGCTGCCCTGGCTTTCCAGTGCGACGTGTACGTCATCGGTACCGATGTTGACGTACTTGCGAATCACCTCGACCAGTTCCTTCTGCAAGGCCGGCAGGTAGTCCGGGGTGCTGCGTTGGCCGCGTTCGTGCGCCACGATGATCTGTAGACGCTCTTTCGCTACCGACGCGGTGCTTTGCTTTTTGTTGGCACGAAAGAAGTCAAAAAGGTTCATTGCTTAGTTGCCTCCAAACAGGCGCTCGAAGAATCCCTTCTTCTGTACATCGAGGAATCGATGATCCACGGTCTTGCCCAGCAGGCGGTCAACGGTATCGCTGTAGGCCTGGCCGGCATCGCTCTGGTCGTCGAGGATCACCGGAACACCCTGGTTGGATGCCTTGAGCACCGCCTGGGATTCAGGGATCACGCCGAGCAGGGTCACCGAGAGGATTTCCTTGACGTCTTCTACGCCGAGCATTTCGCCTTTGCTCACACGTTCCGGGTGATAACGGGTAATCAGCAAGTGTTCCTTGATCGGGTCTTCACCGCGTTCGGCGCGGCGGGACTTGCTGGCCAGCAGGCCGAGCATGCGATCGGAGTCACGTACCGAGGAGACTTCCGGGTTGGTCACGACGATCGCTTCGTCGGCGAAGTACATGGCCAGGTGGGCGCCTTTCTCGATACCGGCCGGGGAGTCGCAGACCACGAACTCAAAGTCTTCCTTGAGCTGCATGAGGACTTTTTCCACGCCTTCGGTGGTCAGCGCGTCTTTGTCGCGGGTCTGGCTGGCGGCCAGTACATAGAGGTTTTCCAGGCGCTTGTCTTTGATCAGCGCCTGTTGCAGGTTGGCTTCGCCGTTGACGACGTTGACGAAGTCGTACACCACGCGGCGTTCGCAACCCATGATGAGATCGAGGTTACGCAAGCCGACGTCGAAGTCGACGATAACCGTTTTGTGGCCGCGCAGCGCGAGACCGGTACCGATAGCGGCGCTGGTGGTGGTCTTACCCACACCACCCTTGCCGGATGTAACCACGAGAATCTTGGCCAAGGTGTTTCACCCCTAAGGAAAAAGGACTTTTAGCCCCTGAAAAGCCTCTCTTGAAAACTGCTGCAGTCGAACAGCCCTGGCTGGAATTCGGTTATTCGCAGTGTTTACCCCCGGTAAACACTGCATTTGGCCTGTTTCCCACTTCGTTCGGGCCGTTTTCGCTACGTTTCAGAGATGCTTGGAAAATGCGGCAGTATCCGTTAAAGCCGAATGATGTTCAACACATCGCCCGACAGGCTGACCTGCACACCCGAACCCCATAACGGGTCGCGGCGCAGGTCTTCGGACACCTTGTAATGGCCCGCAATGGAGACCAGTTCAGCGGTCATTTGCTGGCAGAAAATCCGGGCTTTCGTATCGCCCTTGACCCCGGCCAGTACACGACCGCGCATGGGGCCGTATACATGGATGTTGCCATCGGCGAGAAGTTCCGCCCCCGGGCTGACCGAGGAAATCACCACCAGATCGCTGCCCTGGGCGTAGATCTGCTGGCCGCCACGTACGGGCGAAGTGATGATTTTGGTCGGCTTGATCGTCGGCTCCGGCGGTTTTTCCGGCTTTTTCGGCGCAACGCCTTCGTTCAGGTCCAGCGCACGTTCACGAGCACCGGACGGTGGCAGAACCGGCAGGTCGACCGCGATGGCGGCCGCAATGTCTTCGATGCGGCTGGCGCGAATCGCCAGGGTGCGCAGGCCGTGCTGGCGGCAGGTGCGCATCAGGCCGGGCAGATCGACCGCGCCCTCGCTGGCCGGCAGTTTGTCCAGGGCCAGGACCAGCGGTGCGTTGCTGAAAAAATTAGGGGCCTGGGCGACTTTGGCGGCCAATTGCCGATCGAGACCTTCAAGGTCGTTACGGGCCAGTTCCAGCACGGTGATGGCGAGCATGCTGCCCTTCAGCTGGAACACGGGCTCTTTGTCTAGCGGTTCGGTTTGGCTCATGGTCGGCATACAACGACTTGTCACTAAAAGTGCCGAGACTTATAACGAGAACGCCCGCGGGCCGCAAGCCGGGTCGAACGATGTAGAATGCGCGGCCATTGTCTTTACGGAAGCTTTAATGGATCGCCCAAGTTTTCGCACAACCTTTCTATCTCCTCGTTTCTGGCCGCTGTGGCTGGGGCTTGGGCTGTTGTGGCTGATTGCCCAGTTGCCATTCCCGGCCTTGCTGTGGCTCGGTCGTGCGCTCGGTGCCGTGATGTATCGGGTGGCCGGCGACCGACGGCGCATCGCCAGGCGCAATCTGGAACTGTGTTTCCCCGAGAAGTCCGCGGCCGAGCGCAAGCGCCTGCTCAAGGAAAACTTTGCCTCGACCGGCATCGCTTTTTTTGAAATGGCGATGAGCTGGTGGTGGTCCCGTGAGCGCCTGTCGAAGCTGGCTCATGTCGAAGGGCTGGAGCATTTGCAACAGGCCCAGCGCGAAGGCAAGGGCGTGATCCTGATGGCCGTGCATTTCACCACGCTGGAAATCGGTGCCGCGCTGCTTGGCCAACAGCACACCATCGACGGCATGTACCGCGAGCACAAGAACCCGCTGTTCGACTACGTCCAGCGTCGCGGTCGCGAACGGCACAATCTTGATTCGCTGGCGGTGGAGCGTGAAGACGTGCGCGGCATGATCAAGTTGCTCAGGGCAGGACGCGCGATCTGGTATGCACCCGACCAGGACTACGGTGCCAAGCAAAGCATTTTTGTGCCCTTGTTCGGCATTCAGGCCGCGACGGTCACGGCCACCAGCAATTTTGCGCGACTAGGCAGGGCGCTGGTGGTGCCGTTCACTCAGAAACGCCTGGCGGACGGCAGTGGTTATCGCCTGGTGATCCATGCGCCACTCGAAGACTTCCCTGGGGAAACGGAAGAGGCCGATTGCCTGCGCATCAATCAGTGGGTCGAAGGCGTGTTGCGCGAATGCCCGGAGCAATACCTCTGGGCTCACCGACGCTTCAAGAGCCGTCCACCGGGCGAGCCCAAGCTGTACGCCAAACGCGGTTGATCAAGCCCCCTGTAGGAGCGAGCAAGCTCGCGATGGAGGCACAGGCACCACGGTGTGTCAGGCATCCAGCGTCATCGTTGACGACCCTCGCGGACGAGTCCGCTCCTACAGGTCCCATATCAAGGAATGTTGCCAATGAGTCCTGCTGAACCGGTTACAGGGTTGATTCTTTCCGGCGGCGGGGCTCGGGCGGCCTATCAGGTCGGAGTGCTGGCGGCGATTGCCGAGTTGTTGCCATTGGGGGCGGACAATCCGTTTCCGGTGATTGTCGGCACATCAGCCGGGGCGATCAATGCGGTCAGCCTGGCCAGTGGGGCCATGGACTTTCGAGCGGCCATCGAGCGCCTGACTGCCTTCTGGCAAGGCTTTCGCAGTCGTCTGGTACTGCGCAGCGACTGGCCCGGCGTGATCCGCCAGGCCAGTCGCTTCGTCAGTCACAGCTTGCTCGGTCTCGGATCCCAGGTGCCGGTGGCGTTGCTCGACAGCTCGCCATTGCGCGGCCTGCTCAATGACCGGTTGCAGATGAGCGGCATCGCCCAGGCCATCGCGCACAAACAACTGCAGGCGGTGGCGGTCACGGCGTTCGGCTATGAATCCGGGCAAGCCGTGACCTTCTATCAGGGCGGCGGCACCATCGATGCCTGGTTGCGCCATCGACGGATCGGCGTTCCGGCGCAACTGTCGGTTGAGCACCTGCTCGCCAGCTCAGCCATTCCTTTGCTGTTCGCTCCGGTGAAACTTGGCGAGGAGTATTTCGGCGACGGTGCGGTGCGCCAATCGGCGCCGATCAGTCCGGCGCTGCACCTGGGTGCCAGCCGTGTGCTGGTGGTGGGTGTCAGCGGCAACCCGCGCGGTGTCGATCCTGAACAACCGCTGCAACGTGCCTATACCGGGCAGCAACCGACCCTGGCACAGATCGGCGGGCATATGCTCAACAGCACGTTCATCGACAGCCTGGAGAGCGATATCGAATTGTTGCAGCGCTTGAACCAGTTCAGTCACCTCATGCCCGACGGTGCACCGATCCGCACGCTGGGCGTGGCGCCGGTGGAGGTATTGGTGATTTCGCCGAGCCAGCCGATCGACGAGATTGCCGCGCGCCATCGCCAGGAGCTGCCGTCGGCGTTGCGTCTGTTTTTGCGCGGACCAGGGGCGACCAGGACCAGCGGGGCAGGGGTACTGAGTTACTTGCTGTTCGAGGCGGGGTATTGCAGCGAGTTGATTGATCTGGGGCGGCGCGATGCGTTGGCCAAGAAGGATGAGTTGTGCCGGTTTCTGGGCTTGCCCGACCCGGAATAACACCGGACTACTGTAGGAGCGAGCAAGCTCGCGATGGTCGTGAACGATGACGCGGGCTTTCTGAATTCCCGCGTTGCCTGCACGTCCATCGCGAGCGTGCTCGCTCCTACAGAGGGATCAGAAGTGAACCTTGACCAGGAAGCTGGTCACGCTCTGATCGGTCTTGAAACCCTGGCTGTCTTCGATGCCGTACTTGTTTTTCCAGTAGTCATACTCGACGCCGACGTACAGCTGCTTCTCGCCCAGATTCAACGCCTTGCCCAGGTCGTATTTGATCTGCGGGTTGAAGTGCAGGTTGGCGTGGTATTCGCCTTTGCTGTTGACGTCGTTGTCGACCACCCAGTCCATGTAGCCATCGATCAGCACATTCGAAGCGCCAACCGGGATGGTGTAGGACCAGACCGGCGTGATCTGCCAGACATCGTCACCTGGACGGCTGCCTTCGGTGTGGCGGTTGTAGAAGTTCAGCTGGAAGTAGTCGAAGCCGGGAATGGCCAGGTCGAAGCCCGGGCCGATCAGGTAGGACTCGGTATCGTTTTCGCCGAACTCGTAAGTCATCGCCAGCAGTACGTCCTTGACCGGGCCGAATTCGAGTTTCTGGTCGAACATCTTGCCGAACGACAAACGTGGGCTGAATTCGCCGTAGTAGGTGTTATTGCCTGCGAAGGCGTCTTCCTTGCCGTTGTAGAAAATCTTGTCGACGAAGAAGAAGTTGTCGCCGTACTTCCAGCCATCGGCGTGTTCGAAGGTCACGGTTTGCTGGATGCGCGGGTTGACCTGGAAGTCCTTGCCATACAGATAGGTCAAGCTGTTGTTCTGCCATTGCAACAAGTCGCCGGCCATGGCCTGCCCCCCGACCAGCATCGATCCGGCCAGCATCAGGCTAGTGCACGTACGTTTCATTCGGTTGCTCCCAAAAAGTTGTGGTTCCACGATTTTTTTCAAGGTCGACGCTCTGGTATGGCGCCTTTTTCTGAAGCGGTAAAAAATTGTCCAATCGGTGCGCCTCGATGCGGGCGGCAAGCGCTGCGTCGAGGTTTTCGCAAAGCAAAAAAACTCCCGCCCGGCTGCCCTGGAGCAGTCGATTGAGAGGGGGTCGGGAATGCCTTGGTACCGTCCAGAGCCGGGATAAGTTGGCTTGCTGGTCAGGAATTAAATCCGGGCTTTTTTTTAAAGCGGATTCAGGCGGCCGCGCAGAATACTGACTACTCGGCCAGGTCTCAAGTGCCCCGCAACAGCGCACCGACGACAGGCTTGGGGCGTCGTTGCGGGCCATTTCAGAAATGCACCTTCACCAGCAGGCTGGCGGTGTTTTCATTGGTGTCGAAGTTTGCACTGTCCTTGATGCCGTACTTGTCTTTCCAGTAGCTGTATTCGGCGCCCACGTACACCTGTTTCTCCCGCCAGCCCAGGGCCTTGCCCAGGTCGTATTTGATCTGCGGGTTGAAGTGCAGGTTGGCGTGATAGCTGCCGTGCGAGTTCCTGTCGTTGTCCACCACCCAGTCCATGTAACCGTCGATCAAGACGCTCGAATTGCCCAATGGAAGGGTGTAGGACCAGGTCGGGGTGATTTGCCAGACATCGTCGCCCGGGCGACTGCCCTCGGTATGACGGTTGTAGAAGTTCAGGGTGACATAGTTGAAGCCCGGTATGGCGAGGTCGAAACCCGGGCCGATCAGGTAGGCCTCGCTGTCGTCTTCGCCGTTCTCGTAGGTCATCGCCAGCAGCACGTCCTTGATCGGGCCGAATTCGAAGCGCCGGTCGAGGATCTTGCCAAAGGACAATCGCGGGCTGAATTCGCCGTAATAGGCGTGGACGCCCTTGTTTCGATCTTCCTTGCCGTTGTAGTAGGTGCTGTCGATGAACAGGAAGTTGTCGCCGTACTTCCAGCGGTCGGCGTGTTCGAAGGTGATCGTTTGCTGGATTGGCGGATTGACCGCGTAATTCTTGCCGTACAGATAGCTCAGGCTGTTGGTTTGCCACAGCAGCAAATCGCCGGCCAGTGCCTGGCTCGCTGCAAGCATGCCGCCGCTCAGCAGCAGGCTGGTTTGTGCACGAATCATCTGTTGCTCCCTATTTTTTATTGTTGTTTGGCGCAGGCAGCCCCACCCCTGTAGGAGCGAGCACGCTCGCGATGGTCGTTAACGATTACGCGTGTCAGCTGGATGAACGCGGTACTTAAACGTCCATCGCGAGCGTGCTCGCTCCTACAAGGGGGTGTGCCTGTTCGATCAATGCGAGTGGGCGTGACAGTCGTTGGCGGCGGCGCGTTCGCTACCACCCAGGATGTTGAACAGCAGGTTCAAGGTCAGGGCGCTCAGCGTGGCCATGGCGATGCCGCTGTGGGTGATCGGGCTCATCCACACGGGCAGGTGGGCGAAAAATTCCGGACGCACCACCGGGATCAGGCCCATGCCGATGCTCACCGCCACCAGCAACTGGTTGCGACGGTCGCCGATGTCCGCTTCCTGAAGAATCTTGATCCCGGTGGCGGCCACCATGCCGAACATGGCGATGGCCGCACCGCCCAGCACCGCCGGTGGAATGGAGGCCACCAGGAACGCGGCTTTGGGCAGCAGGCTCAGCACGATCAGCAATCCGCCGGCCACGATGGTCACCGAACGGCAGCGCACGCCGGTCATCTGCACCAGGCCGATGTTCTGCGCGAAGGAGGAGTGGGTGAAGGTGTTGAAGAAACCGGCGAAGAACGAGGCGCCGGCATCGCACAGCAGGCCACGACGCAACATGCGCGGGCAGACGTCCTGCCCGGTGATCTTGCCCAGGGCGAGGAACATCCCGGTGGACTCGACGAAAATGATCACCATCACCAGGCACATCGACAGGATCGGGGCCAGTTCGAATTTCGGCATGCCGAAATGCAGCGGGGTGACAAATTGCAGCCAGGGCGCATTGGCCATGCCGCTGAGGTCGACCATGCCGATCAGGCCGCAGAGCACGTAGCCCAGGCACATGCCGATCAGCACGGAAATATTGACCCAGAAACCGCGCATGAAGCGGTGCACCAGCAGGATGGTGCCCAGTACCAGCGCGGCAATGGTCAGGTAGATCGGTGAGCCGAACTGTACGGCAGTGGCACCACCGCCTGCCCAGTTCACGGCGACGGGGAACAGCGACAGACCAATCGAGGTGATGACCGTGCCGGTCACCAGCGGCGGGAAGAAGCGCACAACTCTGGACATGAACGGCGCGATGATCATGCCGAAGAAACCGGCGGCGATGGTGGCACCGAAGATGCCTTGCAGACCGATACCGGGCATGCCGGCCATGGCGACCATGCTACCGACGGCAGCGAAGCTGGCACCCATCATCACCGGCATGCGAATGCCCAGGGGGCCGATTCCCAGCGATTGCACGATGGTCGCGATGCCGGCGACCAGCAGGTCGGCATTGATCAGAAAGGCGGTTTCTTCACGACTCAGGCCAGCGGCCTGTCCGATGATCAGCGGCACCGCGATGGCTCCGCCGTACATCAGCAGAACGTGTTGCAGGCCAACCAGGATCAATTGCAAGAGGGGCAAGCGCTGAAAGGCGGGTGCGTCGGGGATGCGCGCTTCGGATAGCTCGGACATGCAACACCTCGGATCTTTTTTATTCTTGTGATTTTTGCATCAGGAGGACCGCGGGGCGGCCATTCGCGGGCAAGCCTCGCTCCTACAGGGACACTGCATATCCGTAGGAGCGAGGCTTGCCCGCGAAGCTTTTAGCGATTAATTGGTCGAGGCACCCTGAACAATCCAGGCGCCGATCAGGTCACGTTCCTGCTGGGTCATCTGGGTGATGTTGCCCAGCGGCATGATCTGGCTGGTAACGGCCTGAGCCTGGATACGCGCAGCGTTCTGGCGGATCTGCTCGGGGGTGTCGAACATCACGCCGGCAGGCGCTGCACTGAACAGCGGGCTGGTCGGCTTGGCCGAGTGGCAGACCGCGCAACGTTCCTGAATCACGCTGTGCACCTTGTCGAAGGCCGGGCCTGTGTTGGACGCCTGTGCCGGTGCGGCTACCGGAGCTTCGGCAGGTTTGGCTTCAGCCGGTTTCAAACCGCCACCCAATGCTGTTTCCGGCAGAGGCTGGTATTCGATTTTCGCTGGTGCCTTGGCCACTTCAGGCGTGTTGATCGGCGCGGGGCCGGTGACGTAGGCCAGGCTGATCATGCCCACCGCTGCCACGGGCAGGGTCCAGGCAAACTTGTGGCTGTCGTGACGGGTGTTGAAGTAGTGACGCACCAACACGGCCAACACCGCGATATGGCGCCGTTCGAACCACTGCACCAGTTGCGCGATAGGCAGCGACAGGGCGAAGTAGATCAGGGCGATCAGGGTGTAGGTTTCCAGCGGACGGTA
>NZ_JBNNVQ010000124.1:0-15864 GCF_050280625.1 Pseudomonas sp. NPDC089569 | reverse complement strand
CGGCTACCGATCGCCGGTAGCTATGGAGAAATTGGCGGCGTGAAAACCTTAACTGGTGTCCAGAATTACTTGACCAGTTCAGGCTTGCCCGCGAAAAGGCTCTAGAGGACGCCAAAAGCTTCGCGGGCAAGTCGGATCGCCGCACCGCTCGCTCCTACGGTTCACCGATTTATCGGCGTTTGTTGCCGCCCAGCAACGACCCCATCAACCCCCGCACCAGTTGCCGTCCCAACTGATTCGCCGCCTGGCGCATCGCCGACTTCAGCGCCTGCCCCGCAGCCGTACCGAGAAACTCCCCGGCCTGTTCGGTGAAGCTCGGCTCCTGCTGCGCCGGCTTGCCTGGAGCCGCCTGCGCCTCAGGCGCCAGTCCTTTACGCCCCATCAGCACCTCGTATGCCGACTCGCGATCGATCGGTTTGTCATACCGTCCCTGCAGCGGTGACCCGGCAATGAGTGCGGCGCGCTCGGCATCGCTCAGGGGCCCGATTCGCGACTGGGGCGGTGCCACCAGCACCCGCCGGACCATTTCCGGGGTGCCCTTGTCCTGCAAGGTGCCGACCAGCGCTTCGCCGATACCGAGCTCCGTCAACACCGACAAGGCGTCGAACGCGGGGTTGGGCCGGAAACCTTCGGCCACGGCCCGCAGGGACTTCTGCTCCTTGGCGGTAAACGCACGCAAGCCATGCTGAATGCGCAAACCCAGTTGCGCCAACACGTCATCCGGCAGGTCACCCGGCGACTGGGTGACAAAATACACACCCACGCCTTTGGACCGAATCAATCGCACGACTTGTTCCAAACGATCCTGCAAGGCCTTTGGCGTACCGGCGAACAACAGGTGCGCCTCGTCGAAAAACAGTGCCAGCAGCGGTTTGTCCGCATCGCCACGCTCCGGCAATTGCTCGAACAGTTCGGCCAGCAGCCACAACAGGAAGGTTGCATAGACCTTCGGTGCTTCATGCACCAGACGACTGGCATCAAGCAAATGAATGCGCCCGCGCCCATCGGCGGTCGGCTGCAAAATGTCCTGAAGTTGCAGCGCCGGTTCACCGAAAAACGCCTCGGCCCCCTGCTGCTCGAGGGTCGCCAGGCGTCGCAACAGGGCCTGGCTCGAACCTGTGGTCATCAGCGCCACGTCATCGCCCAGCAGTTGCGGGTTGTCCTTGAGGTGATTGAGCAGCGCCTTCAGGTCCTTCAGGTCCAGCAGCAACAGGCCTTCGCGATCCGCCACCTTGAACGCGGCGTACAGCGCCGACTGCTGGCTATCGGTCAGTTCCAGCAGACTGCCCAGCAGCAATGGCCCCATTTCACTCAAGGTCGTGCGCAATGGATGACCGGATTGACCGTGAATGTCCCACAGCGTCACGGGATACGCCGCCGGCTTGTAATTGAGCCATGGCATCGTGGCGATCCGTTCGGCGATCTTGCCCTGAGGGTTGCCGGCGGCGCCCAGACCGCACAGGTCACCTTTGATATCGGCCGCGAACACCGCGACACCCGCATCGCTGAAGGCTTCGGCCATACGTTGCAAGGTGACCGTCTTGCCGGTCCCGGTAGCGCCTGCGATCAAACCGTGACGGTTGGCCAGGCGCATGGCCTGGGCGACCGGCTGTCCCGAGAGGTCGGCGCCGATAACGAGTTGCAATGAGTCAGGCATTTGGTCACCCATTGATTAATCTTTGGCCCCGTGCGGCCGATAGAAACATCTACAAAGCAGACAGACACAATCTGGTAGGACATTTCCCTTAAGGAGCGATGGAAATATCACTTGCTTTCAACCTTGCCCAGTTGCGTTTCCTTTATAAAAGCACGCGATGGGTGTTTAGACCTTAGCGGAACCCCAAGCCATGAACAAAAATCTACGATTCAGCCATAAGATCCTGCTTGCCGCCGCTCTCATTGTCATTGCTGCCTTTGCCTCGTTCACGCTGTACAACGACTATCTGCAGCGCAATGCCATTCGCGAGAACCTGAACAATTACCTGCAGGAAATGGGCAGAGTCACTGCCAACAACATTCAGACGTGGCTGAACGGGCGAAGCCTGCTGATTGAAAACCTGTCGCAATCGGTTGCAATGAATTCCGATGCCGAAAACGTTTCCAGCCTGCTCGTGCAAAAAGCCATCACTTCGACCTTCATGGGCGCCTACCTGGGCAGCAAGGACGGTTCGTTCATCATCCGTCCCGACAGCAAGATGCCCGACGGCTATGACCCTCGTGCACGCCCCTGGTACAAGAGCGCGCAAGGCTCCAGCGGGTCGGCATTGACCGAACCCTATTTGGACCTGGCGTCCGGCCAAATGGTGATTTCCATCGTCAATAGCGTCGTCAAGGACGGCCAGAACGTCGGTGTCGTCGGTGGCGACCTGAGCCTGCAGGTGATTGCCGACAGCCTCAAGGCACTGGATTTCAACGGGATGGGGTATGCCTTCCTGGTCAGCGCCGACGGCAAGATTCTGGTACATCCCGACAAAGCGCTGGCATTGAAGACACTCAAGGATGTCTACCCGCAAGACACACCTGCCATCAGCAGCGACCTGAGTGAAATCCAGGTCGACGGCAATACCCGCATCGTAACCTTTACGCCGATCAAGGGACTTTCCTCGGTCAACTGGTACATCGGTCTGTCCGTGGATAAGGAAAAAGCCTTCTCCATGCTCAGCCAATTCCGCACTTCGGCAGTCGTCGCCACCCTGATTGCCGTCGTCATCATCATTGCTCTGCTGGGCATGCTGATCCGCATCCTGATCCAGCCGCTGCACTTCATGACCCGGGCCATGGCCGATATCGCCGACGGCGAAGGCGATCTGACCAAACGCCTGACCATTGTGAACAACGATGAATTCGGCAGCCTCGGCACGGCGTTCAACCGTTTCGTGGAACGTATTCACGGCTCGATCCGCGAAGTGTCCTCGGCCACCGGTCAAGTCAACGAAGTGGCGCTGCGCGTGGTGGCGGCTTCCAACTCGTCGATGTACAACTCCGACCAGCAGGCCTCGCGCACCAGCAGCGTGGCGGCGGCAATCAACCAGCTCGGCGCCGCGGCCCAGGAAATCGCACGCAATGCGGCCCAGGCATCCAGCCAGGCCAGCAACGCGCGCAGTCTGGCCGTAGACGGGCAGCAAGTGGTGGATCGCAGCATTGTCGCGATGAATCAACTGTCGAACATGCTCAGCGCATCGAGCACCAACATCGAATCGCTCAACAGCAAAACCGTGAACATCGGGCAGATTCTCGAAGTGATTACCAGCATCTCCCAACAAACCAACCTGCTGGCGCTCAATGCTGCCATCGAGGCGGCGCGGGCCGGTGAGGCTGGTCGCGGGTTTGCCGTGGTGGCCGATGAGGTGCGTAACCTTGCGCACCGCACCCAGGAATCGGCGCAACAGGTACAGACCATGATCGAGGAATTGCAGGTCGGTGCCCGCGAGTCCGTGAGCACCATGAGCGACAGCCAGCGTCACAGTCAGGACAGCGTGGAAATCGCCAACCTGGCCGGCGAACGCCTGAGCAGCGTGACCGAGCGTATCGGCGAAATCGACGGCATGAACCAGTCGGTGGCCACGGCAACCGAGGAACAGACGGCCGTGGTGGAGTCGATCAACGTCGACATCACCGAGATCAACACACTGAACCAGGAAGGTGTGGAAAACCTGCAGGCGACACTGCGTGCGTGCTCGGACCTCGAGCAGCAGGCGGCGCGGTTGAAACAGTTGGTGGGTAGCTTCAGGATCTGAGGCGCCTCCGTTCGCGGGCAAGCCTCGCTCCTACAACCGGATCCTGTAGGAGCGAGGCTTGCCCGCGAAGGGGACATCAGCCGCGAAAACAATCTGCCCCTCCCCCGCAAACCCCGCCGCCCGCAAAACCCCGACCGAACATCTATTCTTCATTAAGGTCAACCAAGGAGAACAACGGGCCGGAGGGATGTTCATCGTGCATATCGCTGACATAACCATGTTCTACGCCCCTGCCAGCGGTGGTGTGCGTACCTATCTGGATGCCAAACATCATCGCCTGTGCATAAGACCGGGCATTCGTCACAGTTTGTTGATTCCCGGCGCATTCTTCAGCGAACAGGATGGCGTTTACACCGTACCGGCTCCCGCCTTGCCCTTCGGCAAGGGTTATCGATTCCCCCTGCGCCTGGCCCCCTGGCGAAATGTCCTGCACGATCTGCAACCCGACCTGATCGAAGTCGGCGACCCTTACCTCACTGCCTGGGCAGCCCTGGATGCACGTCGGCAACTGGACGTACCGGTCATCGGCTTCTATCACTCCGACCTGCCGCTGCTGGTCAGCAATCGCATGGGCAACTGGGTGACCCCCAATGTCGAGGCCTACGTCAGCAAACTCTACGGCAACTTCGACCGGGTACTGGCGCCAAGCCGGGTCATGGCGGACAAGCTGGCCGGCCTGGGTGTGCGCAATGTTTTCGTGCAACCCCTGGGCGTCGATTTACACACCTTTCATCCGCGCGCACGCGATCCGGGCCTGCGCGGGGAGTTGGGTCTGGATGAAAACACTCACCTGTTGATTTTCGCCGGCCGTGGCTCGAAGGAAAAAAACCTGCCGGTCCTGCTCGATTGCATGAAATACCTGGGCCGTCGCTATCACCTGCTGCTGGTCGGGTCCTCCATGCCGAGTGCCGTGCCGGATAATGTCACCGTCATCGATGAGTTCCGCCCGGTTGCGCAAGTTGCCCGCCTGATGGCCAGCGCCGACGCTTTGCTGCATGCCGGTGACCAGGAAACCTTCGGCCTGGTGATTCTTGAAGCCATGGCCTGTGGCATCCCGGTAGTGGCCGTGGCGGCCGGGGCTTTCGAGGAAATCATCACCGATCGATGTGGCCTGTTGTGTGCACCCAATGATTCACGGGCCATGGCCGATGCAGTGCAACAGCTGTTCAGCCAGGGCAACACAGCCCTCGGCCGGCAAGCGCGACGGCATGTCGAACGGCATTACGCCTGGGACACCGTGGTCAACAGTTTGCTCGGCCACTATCACGCGGTGCTCGGCAGCCAATGGCCAAGAGCGGCCAATGGTTGAACCCATGAATGCCCCCGGCCTGATGCTGGTGCTGCATGATGTCGCACCGCCAACCTGGGCTGATTACCAGCCTTTTGTCGAAGCCGTAGATGCCCTGGGCAACGTGCCCATGACCTGGCTGGTGGTACCGGACTTTCACGGACACAACGATCTGGCGGCCCACCCGGCGTTTCGCCACCTGCTTGGCAGACGAATTGCCCGTGGCGATGAATTGGTCCTGCATGGCTATTTCCATTGCGATGACCAGCCGATGACAAACCATCCAAGGGACTGGTTCATGCGCCGTATCTATACCCATGAAGGTGAGTTTTACAGCCTGTCCCGTGAGGCCGCGCTCACCCGTCTGCAGGCCGGCATCGATGTATTCCGGCGCAACGACTGGCCGCTGCAGGGTTTCGTCGCGCCGGCCTGGCTGATGAGCGAGGGGACGCGCCAGGCCCTGCGCCAATTGCCCTTGCGCTATACCAGTGATGCGCAGCATCTATATCGCCTGCCGGACTTCACGCAGGTCAATGCCCCCGGACTGGTCTGGAGTGCGCGTAGCGCCTGGCGCCGGGGTTTGTCCAAGCTTGTCAGCGATCGACTCGAACAACGTTGGCGACAGGCGCCAGTCATTCGTCTCGGAATTCACCCGGTAGATATGCGCCACGATTTTTCACGAAATTACTGGCTGACAACGCTCAAGCGCCTGCTTGAGGAAGGCCGGGTACCTTCAACCAAAGCCGCCTGGCTGGCGAGGCAAAGCGAACACAAGGCGTGCGTCGCATGAGCCGCGCAATCCTGTTGTTGATCGGCCTGCTTGCTGCGGTGCTGATTCCCTGGCTATTGGGCGGGAACGAAACCTGGTCGAGATTGAAGGAATTCCCTCTGACCTGGTTGCTGATCATGTTCGGCATGATCCTGATGTGCTGGGTGGTGAATACGATGCGCCTGCGCCTTTTACTCGGGGACCAACGCGACAAGGTCAACCCGGTCCAGAGCCTGGGGGTGGTAATGGCCGCCGAATTCGCCTACTGCGCCACACCCGGTGGCAGCGGCGGCCCCTTGACCATCATGGCGTTGCTGGCGCGCAACGGTGTCCGCCCGGCCAGAGGCAGCGCCGTGTTCGCCATGGATCAGTTGAGCGACCTGTTGTTTTTCCTCTGCGCCTTGAGCGGGATTCTGATTTACGCCCTGTTTCAACACCTCAGCCAGCGCATGGAGTGGCTGCTGGTCGTCAGTGCGATCTCGATATTCGGTGGCCTGGTGGTTTGCGCGCTGGTTGCTCGTTGCCACCGTTTGCTGATTCGCCTGAGTGGCCGACTGCTGTCCCGCCTGAACGTCACCTCCACGACCCGGGTTCGCTGGGCACGAAAACTCCTGCATTTTCTGGCGGCGTTCACCGATACCCTCAAGCTGCCCTTCAAGACGTTGATCACGGTATTCGCGCTGACTTGCCTGCATTGGGCGCTGCGCTACAGCGTGCTGTATCTGGCCTTGCGTGGACTGGGTGCGGATTTGCAGTGGGCCTGGTGTTTCCTGATCCAGATGCTGTCACTGAGTGCAGGGCAATTGAGCCTGCTGCCGGGCGGGGCCGGAGCGGCAGAATTGACATCGGCCGCCCTGCTGGCGCCCATGGTAGGAAAATCCACCGCAGCCGCGGCGATCCTGATCTGGCGGGCGGTGACCTATTACTTTTACCTGGTAGTGGGCGGGCCGGTGTTCCTGCTGATGCTCGGACGCCCACTGCTCAAGAAGCTGATCAGGCTCAAGCAGGCTTAGGCGGCTCGTCGGGCTCTCGCTGCAATTGCTCCCACAGCTCGGCGGCCCCCGGAAACTCGGTGCCATCCTCCGGGCTCATCTCGTCGGGATCGTATCGGCTCAGGCAGCCCTCGCCCAATGTGGCGGGCGCCCTGGAAGTGGCTTTGTCGAGTGGATCGGCCATGGACATATCCTCGGTGCAGAAACGGCGAAGGGCCTGCAGCGATTGAACGCCCAGGCCCCTCGAATTTCAACCCTGCCCTGTTGTGGTCAGAACACCACGGTCTTGTTGCCGTGCACCAGCACCCGATCTTCCAGGTGGTAACGCAGGCCGCGGGCCAGCACCATTTTTTCCACATCGCGACCGAAACGCACCATGTCTTCGATGCTGTCGCTGTGGCTGACACGCACCACGTCCTGCTCGATGATCGGACCGGCGTCCAGCTCTTCGGTCACGTAGTGGCAGGTTGCACCGATCAGCTTCACGCCGCGCATGGAGGCCTGGTGATAAGGCTTGGCGCCCACGAACGACGGCAGGAAGCTGTGGTGGATATTGATGACTTTGTGGGCATATTCACTGCACAGCTCGGGTGGCAGGATCTGCATGTAGCGAGCCAGTACCACCACTTCGGCAGCATGTTGCTTGACCAGGCGCGAGACTTCGGCGAATGCCGGCTCCTTGTCCTGAGGATTGACTGGCACGTGGTAGTACGGAATGCCATGCCATTCGACCATGCTGCGAAGGTCGTCGTGGTTGGAAATCACGCAGGCGATTTCACAGTCCAGTTCATCGCTGTGCCAGCGGTGCAGCAAGTCGGCGAGGCAGTGCGACTCGCGGCTGGCCATCAGCACCACGCGTTTTTTCTGCGCGGTATCGGTGATGCGCCAGTCCATCGAAAACTCTTCGGCAATCGGCGCAAACGCTTCGCGAAAGGCTTCGATACCAAAGGGCAGCGAGTCGGCACGAATCTCGTGACGCATGAAGAACCAGCCACTCTGGTTGTCCGAATGATGGCTCGCTTCAGTGATCCAGCCATTGTGTGACGCCAGAAAGTTACTGACTTTAGCAACGATGCCGACGCGGTCGGGGCAGGAAATCACCAGCCGAAAAGTGCGCATGAGGGGGAAACTCCAGAACTTCGCAAAGGCGGCCATTCTAGCGATTGCGCAGCAAAACTGCAGTATTGATCACCTCGAGCCTTGCCGAAGGTCGCTGAAGGGACCTGCAAATCGCGAGGGCGGCCACACCAGGCGACTGTTATTTGCCATTTACCCGACATGCTTTTGTGAACATTTGTATCGGCGACGGCGAACTATTTAACTACGGTTCGAATGAGTACGAGTTCATCGTAATTAAATTAAATAAAACCCGACCCAATGTTTACTTGATGAAACACCCTGACTATTATTGCCGCACTGTCCCCTGCCATCCCATTTCCTGCATAAGGTAGTAATCATGTCCTTGATCAACGAATATCGTGCCACAGAAGAAGCTATCAAAGAGCTGCAAGCCCGTTTGAAGAACCTGTCCCAGGACGACAAACTGCAAGCCGAACTGGAATTCGAAGGCAAACTGCGCGCTCTGATGGGTGAATACTCCAAGTCCCTGCGTGACATCATCGCCCTGCTGGATCCGGACTCCAAAACCAAGGCGCCACGCGGCGGTGCAGCAAAAACTACCGGCACCAAGCGTGCCCGCAAAGTTAAACAATACAAAAACCCGCACAACGGCGAAGTCATCGAAACCAAAGGTGGCAACCACAAGACTCTGAAAGAGTGGAAAGCCAAGTGGGGCGGTGACGTGGTTGAAGGCTGGGCTACCCTGCTGGGCTAAGCCTCACAGCCTGCCGCCGAAATCGGCGACAAAAAAATAACGCCAGAATTTCGCTGGCGTTTTTTTATGCCCGGAGTTCAGCCGCGGTACTTTCGATTTCAAAGATTCAAACGACTGCGCAATCCCTGAACATATTGCTGCCATTCATTGAGCACCTCCTGTTGAAACGGTGTTGCTGTAAGAGTCAATTGGGCTGCGGTCTCCACAAAACTTTCCAGTGTATTTGGCGCGCCCCACTCCGTGTTCGTAAGACGTTTCCGACAAAATTCTTTCCAGCGTTCTTGCTCTTCAAAACTCAACGTGTCGGGAAAGTTGCGTGCGCGATATCGAAACAATAATTCAGGCAAACGTTCATCATCGAACGGCCATTGTTCTTGTGCCAACTGAATCGGATCAACTGTGCGGACTTGCTCGCACAGCCGCCGATCGCGATCACCGATAAAACCATCGTACAACTGTTGTTCCGGGTCCTCGCTTGCGGAAAATTCCTCGCGGGCGTAAATCCCGGAAACTTTTTCCCGCCAGTTTTCTTGCGTTTCACTTAGCCGCTGCGCGCGCTGCTGATACAGCGCCATATCCAGCCCCAGGCGCTGCTGGTCCTGTGGGCGAAGTACCGACAAGGGTGCAACCACCGGGCATTTATTGATGTGAATGAGCTTGAGCGGCACCGGCAATTGACCTTCGGCCAGCTCATCGCGCCGGGTGTACAAGTGCCGGCGCAAGGTCTCCGTATCCAGATCAAGCAAGCCCTGCGGGTCCAGGTGCAGATCGCAGACAATCAATGCGTTCTTGTTGCGCGGGTGCCATGCCAAAGGCAGCACCACCCCCACATAGTTGCGCGCGGCGGAAAAACGCCCCGACACGTGCACGATCGGTTGCAGCAGTCGAATCTGGTCCAGCACCTTCTGTTTGCTGCGCAGCTGGAACAACCACTCATACAGCTTCGGCTGTTTTTCCCGGATCAAGCGCGCCAGAGCAATGGTGGCGCGAACGTCCGACAGCGCTTCATGTGCATGGCCGTGATCAATGCCGTTAGCCGCGGTCAGGCGTTCGAGCTTGAGTGTCACCTGCCCCTCTTCGCCCGTTGGCCAGACGATGCCGTCAGGCCGCAAGGCGTACGCTGCACGCACCACATCGATCAGGTCCCAACGACTGTTACCGCCCTGCCATTCCCGCGCATAGGGATCGAAAAAGTTGCGGTACAGGCTGTAGCGGGTCATCTCATCGTCAAAGCGCAAGGTGTTGTAGCCAGCACCACAGGTTCCCGGCGCCGCCAGTTGGGCGTGCACCCGGGTCATGAAGTCGGCCTCGCACAAGCCCTGTTCGGACAGGCGGCCAGGGGTAATGCCGGTGATCGTACAGGCCGCAGCATGCGGCAGGATATCGTCGCCGGGCCGGCAATACAGGTTGACCGGTTCGTCTATTTCATTGAGATCGAAGTCCGTGCGCAGTCCGGCCATTTGCAGGGGGCGATCGCAGCGCGGGTTGATGCCCGTCGTTTCATAGTCGTACCAGAAGATGGAGGTCACGGGCTGATCCTGAATTGAAGATCGGCGAAGTCTAGGCGTTCATGTCCCGTGGCGGCCAGTACTCTTGTCATTCCATCATCGCGGCGTCGTTACCGCGTAATACGCAAATGCCGCCTCCCCGCCGAAGCGGCCGACATCGGATAAAGAGGCCATCCCGAACAGGCGCCGAGCCCGCCCGCGAAGCTTTTGAGTACGGATCAGGCCGAAGCCGACAGCGTCTGAAAACTGAAATACTGCTTCAACGCCCTCACCAATTGCCCATACTCCGGTGGCGCCCGTTGCAGGCTGAATCCGGCGTCATAATGGTGAGGGGTTGCATCCTCGTGGCACCACAGGCAACAGGCACGCAGGTCGATGACCTGTTGGCAG
This sequence comes from Pseudomonas sp. NPDC089569, assembly GCF_050280625.1. Classification (NCBI taxonomy): domain Bacteria; kingdom Pseudomonadati; phylum Pseudomonadota; class Gammaproteobacteria; order Pseudomonadales; family Pseudomonadaceae; genus Pseudomonas; species Pseudomonas sp. NPDC089569. The sequence continues at coordinate 5,346 of NZ_JBNNVQ010000124.1, read as the reverse complement.
CCGTCGCTGGCGGGAATTTTCAAGCGCAAATCGAAGTCCGCGCCGATCATGATCGGCAACTGACTGATCAACATCAGCCCGTCTTCGGAGACATTGCCCAGATAACCAATGGGTTTGTCGGTAATGCTGTTGAATACTTTCAGGAAATACGGCAGTTGATGCCGCTCGATCCGGCGGTCAGTGAACATTGCTGAATTCGCTACGCTAGGCCCTTGAACAGGGCCACACCAATGCTTCGGAACAGGCCTGCCCACTGTGCCAGACAGTCGATGCGGCCCGCTCTCCCCGATCCTGGTGCGACAGTCCCTACATCGCTGCCGCTTACTCCTGCCGATCACAGGTGTTGCGTCGGTCTGGAGACAAGGCTCCCTACCGGTCTATTGGACTATAGCTCACCGCCGCCGGTCGGCCAGCCATTGAATGATGGCCAGCATCAGAACTGAGTCGGGCGCACCGCTGCGGCGCTGCGGGTCGAGTAGTGGCCCAGACTCTGCAAGGTTTCCAGGCGGGCGCGGGCACGGTAGGCATACTCGCTCTGCGGATAGGCGGCGATGATGAATTGATAGGTCTGGGCGGCATCGATAAACATTTTCTGCCGTTCCAGGCACTGACCGCGCATCATCGAGACTTCCGGCCATACATAAGGCCGCGCCCGGCTATCGCGCTCCACCTTGGACAATTCGAGCATGACCTGCTCGCAATTGCCCCGGTCATAAGCGCTGTAGGCGTTATTCAAATGGTGGTTCATCGCCCAACGGGTACAACCCGTGACACTGAGGACGCTGAGGGCAAGGGCGGCAATGGGCACGAATCGCATGGGGGGATCTCCTGTCTTGAACGCTGTATCGACCCGCGGGCGGAAATCTTCAGGCTGCCAGGTACAAAGTTGCCGTGTTCAATAAAGAAAGCAATAAGTAGTGCAAACGAACAATGACTACAACATCGGACCATAGTAGCCTCACTCAGCGCTTGAACTCAGGAGTCTTTGCATGTCCGTCCGTCGTACCAAAATCGTCGCCACCCTAGGCCCGGCCAGTAACTCGCCGGAAGTTCTCGAACAGTTGATCCTGGCTGGCCTGGACGTCGCCCGCCTGAACTTCTCCCACGGCACCCCCGACGAGCACAAGGCTCGCGCGAAACTGGTGCGTGACCTGGCCGCCAAACACGGCCGCTTCGTTGCCCTGCTGGGCGACCTGCAAGGCCCGAAAATCCGTATCGCCAAGTTCGCCAACAAGCGCATCGAACTGAAGATCGGTGATCAATTCACCTTTTCCACCAGCCATCCGCTGACCGAAGGCAACCAGCAAGTGGTCGGCATCGACTACCCGGACCTGGTCAAGGACTGCGGCGTGGGCGACGAGCTGCTGCTCGACGACGGGCGCGTGGTGATGCGCGTCGACACCGCGACCGAAACCGAACTGAACTGCACCGTGACCATCGGCGGCCCGCTGTCGGACCACAAGGGCATCAACCGTCGCGGTGGCGGCCTGACCGCACCGGCCCTGACCGAGAAAGACAAGGCGGACATCAAGCTCGCCGCGGAAATGGACCTGGACTACCTGGCCGTCTCCTTCCCGCGTGACGCCGCCGACATGCAATACGCCCGTCAACTGCGCGACGAGGCCGGCGGCACCGCCTGGCTGGTGGCGAAGATCGAGCGCGCCGAAGCCGTGGCCGACGACGAAACTCTCGACGACCTGATCCAGGCTTCCGACGCGGTCATGGTTGCGCGTGGCGACCTGGGCGTTGAAATCGGCGACGCCGAACTGGTGGGCATCCAGAAGAAAATCATTCTGCACGCGCGCCGCCACAACAAGGCCGTGATCGTGGCGACCCAGATGATGGAGTCGATGATCCAGAATCCGATGCCGACCCGCGCCGAAGTGTCCGACGTGGCCAACGCCGTACTCGACTACACCGACGCCGTCATGCTGTCGGCCGAGTCCGCCGCCGGTGCCTACCCGCTCGAAGCCGTGCAGGCCATGGCCCGCATTTGCATCGGTGCGGAAAAGCACCCGACCAGCAAGACCTCCAGCCACCGCATCGGCAAGACCTTCGAGCGTTGCGACGAAAGCATTGCCCTGGCCACCATGTACACGGCCAACCATTTCCCTGGCGTGAAGGCAATCATTGCACTGACCGAAAGTGGCTACACCCCACTGATCATGTCGCGCATCCGCTCCTCGGTACCGATCTACGCGTTCACGCCGCATCGCGAAGCCCAGGCCCGCGCGGCAATGTTCCGTGGTGTCTACACCATTCCGTTCGACCCGGCTTCGCTGGCACCGAACGAAGTCAGCCAGAAGGCTATCGACGAGCTGGTCAAGCGCGGCGTCGTGGAGAAAGGCGACTGGGTCATCCTGACCAAGGGCGACAGCTACCACACCACCGGCGGCACCAATGGCATGAAGATCCTGCACGTTGGCGATCCGATGGTCTGAGTGACCGACCGCTGAAAAACAAAAGCCCCGCCATGTGAATGGCGGGGCTTTTTGATTTCTGATCCTGGAACGTTGCTTGATCGTTCCCACGCTCCGCGTGGGAATGCCTCAACGGACGCTCCGCGTTCGGCTGGATATCAGCGCTCAACCACGGGGCAGGAACACATCGGCCAGCAGTTGGTTGCGCGGCAGCCCCGCCAGATACAGGCGTCGGGCAAAGGCATCGACGCTATCGGGGGCTCCACAGAGCAAGGCCTGGGTCCGACGGGAAACCAGCCGCAGTTGCGCCAGGGCCACTGGCAGCTGTGCCGCGGTCCACAGCTCGATGTTCAGGTTCGCCCGGCTGGCCGCCATGGCTTGCAGGGGTTTGGCCAGATAATGCTCGCCGACATCATGGGCCAGATGAATGACCCGAATCTCTGCGCTGTGATCCTGGCGCAACGCCTCACGCAACACACCGAACAAAGGTCCGAGTCCGGTACCGGCAGCCATCAGCCATAGCGGCCTGTTGTGCCAGTCCGGGTCGTAATGCAACGCCCCGCCACGCAACTCACCGAGGCGGACCGTATCGCCGATGTTCAGTTGACGGGCCGCATCGCAAAACTGCCCCGGCTGGCGACAATCGAGGTGAAACTCCAGGAATCGATCTTCTTGCGGCAGGCTGGCAAGGGAGTAAGGTCGCGCCACATTGCCGGCCCACAGCACCAGGTGCTGCCCGGCGAGATAGCGCAACGGACGCTGCGGCACCAACCGCAAACGCAAAACACTCGCACTCAACCAGTCGACCGCCGCCACTTGCGCCGGACGACCGTCCTGTTGCGGATCGAAGGTGTGCACTTGCAGGTCCTCGACCACCTGGCACTGACACGCCAGGCGCCAGCCTTGCTGGCGCTGCTCCACACTCAAGGCATCCGGGCGGCTGTCGCTCGGCACGCCCTGCAGGCACTGCACCAGACAGGCATGACAACTGCCCGCACGACAGCTGTAAGGCACTGGCACGCCGTTCTGATTCAACGCATCGAGCAAATTGCTGCCCGCCGTCACCGTCCACCGGCGATCACCCACACGCAGTTCAGGCATCGACGTTTTCCCAGGCCGCCGCACAACGATTGCGCCCGTCACGCTTGGCGCGATACAGCGCCTGATCGGCTCGCTGCAAGGCATCGTCCAGGTCATCGCCCGGTTGCAGCAGGGTCATGCCGGCGGACAAGCTGAGGTTACGGACATTCAGACCGATCAATTCGACATCGGTGAAGGCGATGCGCAATCGCTCACAACACAAGGTCAGGCTGTCGGCATCGCAATCGGGCAGCAACACCACGAATTCCTCGCCGCCGTAGCGGGCCAGCACGTCACCGTCGCGCAGACAAGCGGTGGCCACACCGGCGAAGGCTTGCAGCACTTGATCGCCGGCGGCATGACCGTGCAGGTCATTGATGCGCTTGAAGTGGTCGAGGTCGATCAGCGCCAGGCCATGCTCGACCCCGTCCTCCATGGCATTGAGCTCGCGGGAGGCCAGGCGCAGGAAATGCCGGCGATTGAACAACCCGGTCAATTCGTCAGTGGCGACCAGGTCTTCGAGTTGGCGCATCATCCCGCGCAGCGTGTCCTGGTGCGCCTGCAAGGCAAAGCGTCGCTGGCGCATGCGATGTCGCGACGCCTGGACATAACCGGCATAGAGCACCAGCCAGACCAGCACGATCAACAGCACGCACACCTGCAAGGCGGCCAGTGCCGGATCAGGCAATCGCAGGTGATAGCCTTCCCACAAGTTGATCGCGCTGAAACTGAAAAACACCAGCAAGGCACAACGCAAGAAGGCACGACGGGACAGATGGAACAACCCGAAGAGCAGGATCAGTACATAAAAAACCAGAAATGCCCCACGCGCATCGCCCAGATGCGCAATGAGCCAGCTTTGCCAGCACAGCCCCAGCAACACCTGGACTTCAGTCAGGCTGGGGTCGGCAAAGCGCAGGTTGCAGCCGCTATAGAACACCGTGAACAGCGCCGCCTGGCTGATGACCACCAGCGAACTGCCAACGGCCACGCCCGCCAGCGACTCCTGAAAGTGACCGGTGAAAAATGCCAGCCAAAGCAACAGCAGTGCCAGGGCATAGGTGCTGGCCGCGAGGGCAAAACGCTTGAGTAAAAGTCGCTGGATGGCGTTATGGGTCAATCGTTGACTCACCGAATGAAAGGAGACTGGAGAGCGTCCTACTCTACAGGCCAAATGTCACTTTAGTGGCGCGGCCGAAAAATCACCATCAAATTCATTCCCCCCCCTGTAGGAGCCAGGCTTGCCGGCGAACGCGTCTTCAATGGTGCCGCATGACCTGAGGCCGCCTTCGCGGGCAAGCCTCGCTCCTACAGGCAAGCGCGTTTTCAATGGCGACGCATGACGCAAGGCCGCCCTCGTCGTAGGAGCCAGGCTTGCCGGCGAACGCGATTTCAATGGCGCCGCAAGACCTGAGGCCGCCTTCGCGGGCAAGCCTCGCTCCTACAGGCGAACGCGTTTTCAATGGCGACGCATGACCTGAGGCCGCCTTCGCGGGCAAGCCTCGCTCCTACAGGCAAACGCGTTTTCAATGGCGCCGCATGACGCAAGGCCGCCTTCGCCGGCAAGTCGAATCGCCGCACCGCTGGCTCCTGCGGATTTGTGGCTGGGACCCGCGGTGCGGAAAATCGCGATATGCGACCAACGATTGACTACCGGCGCGTGTGCCGTGGGGCGAGGCACGGTATACTGCCGCGCCTTTTTAGCGTCGCGCCAGCATGCCCGGCGTGCCTTGAAAGGTGCTTGCAACCGACCGATGCACCCAAGCTGCAAGCACCTTATTGAATGTTCCCGTCTTTTAGAGGAGCGCGACTCATGACCGTGATCAAGCAAGACGACCTGATTCAG
>NZ_JBNNVQ010000123.1:0-16179 GCF_050280625.1 Pseudomonas sp. NPDC089569 | reverse complement strand
CTGGGCCAGCTCGCCGACTTGTCCGTCGTCGAGTTTGGGCAGGCTCAAATCGTTGCGTTCGGCGTAGTCGGCGATCAGCCCGGCATCGCCACCGGAACAGGCCAGCGCGATCAGGCTGTTGCCGGCCGGCAGGTTGCCGCAGGCCGCTGCTTTGAGGGTTTCGACAAAGCTCACCGGGCCGCTGACGCGAATCACCCCGAGGCGGTCGAACAAGGCGTCGTACAGGGCATCGGAGCCGGACAGCGAGCTGGTGTGGCTCAGCGCCAGTTCGGCGCCGATCTGCGACACGCCGGTTTTCAGCGCGATGATCGGAATGCCCTTCTCCAGTGCCTTGTGCGCGGCGCGGGCAAAACCCGGTACGTTTTTCAGCCCTTCCAGGTGCAGGCCGATGGCAGTGACCCGAGGTTCATCGAGCAGCACGTCCATCAATTCGGCCACGCCCAGTTGCGCCTGGTTGCCGACCGAAGCCATGTAGGCCACCGGCAGCGAGCGGTCGCTCATGGACAGGTTGTAGGCAAAGTTGCCGCTCTGGGTGAGCACAGCCACGCCCTTCTCCACCGCCTTGCCGCCATGGGCCACCGGCCACAGCGCGGAGCTGTGCAGGTAGTCGAGCAGGCCGTAGCAGTTGGGACCGAGCAGCGCCATGTCACCTGCAACAGCCAGAAGCTGTTGCTGCAGGGCCTGGCCCTCGGCGCCGGTCTCGGCGAAACCCGAGGCGTAGCAGATCGCGCCGCCGGTGCCGATGGCGGCCAGTTCGGCGACGCAGGTCAAGGTCAGGTCGCGGTTGGTGGCGATGAACACCGCGTCCGGGCCGCAGGGCAAATCGGCAATGCTGCGCACACAAGGCACGCCTTCGAGGCTGTCATGTTGCGGATTGACCAGCCACATTTGTCCTGGGTAGCCGCCGTCGGCGCAGCGCTTGAGGGCACGCGCCATGCTGCGGCCACCGACAAAGGCCAGGTGGCGTGGCGCGAGCATGCGCTTGAGGTTTTCACGAATGGTCTGGGACATAAAAATTCTCCGCGCCGATCAGCGCAGCAGTGGCCGCAGCAGTTCGCGGGAAATGATGTGACGCTGGATTTCCGAGGTGCCTTCCCAGATCCGCTCGATCCGCGCGTTACGCCAGATGCGTTCCACCGGACCTTCATCCATCAGGCCCATGCCGCCAAAGATCTGCACGGCTTCATCGGCCGCACGACCGAGCACTTCGCTGGCGAACAGCTTCGCCATGCCGGCCTCGCCGTCGGTCATGGTGCCCTGGTCCATTTTCCAGGCGGTGTGCAATGTCAGCAGTTCGGCGGCACGGATTTGCGTGGCCATGTCCGCCAGTTTGAACGACACGCCCTGATAGGTGCCGATCGGCTGGCCGAACTGCTTGCGATCGGCAGCCCATTGCAGCGAGACGTCCAGTGCACGTTGCGCCTGGCCGACGCAGTTGGCGGCAACCATGACCCGCCCTGCGGTGAGCCAGGCGTTGGCCACTTCCCAGCCCTTGCCGACTTCGCCCAGCACCTTGGACGCCGGCACGCGGCAGTCGTCAAAGAACATTTCGAAGGTGTGGTAGCCACGGTTGCTGACGCACTTGGGGCCACGGCGGATGGTCATGCCCGGCGTGTTGCGGTCGACCAGGAACGAGGTCACGGCGTTACGCTTTTTGCCGTTGTGTTCGTAGGTGTCGGTGACGGCGAAGACGATGGCGAAATCGGCGTGGCCGGCATGGCTGATGAAGTGCTTGCTGCCGTTGAGGACAAAGTCGTCGCCATCGCGTACCGCGCGGGTCTTGATCGCGTTGGCATCGGAACCGGCGCCCGGCTCGGTCAGCGCGAAGCAGTCGACCTTCTCGCCCTGGATGCAGGGCAGCAGGTAGTCGTTGATCTGGTCACCCTTGCACGCCATCAGGATTTTCGACGGCCGCGCGACAAATACGTGCACGGCCCAGGACACCTTGGACAGCTCACGCTCGATGAGTGCCTGGGACAGGTAATCCAGACCGCCACCGCCCACTTCTTCGGGCATGTTGAAGGCATAGAAACCGGCGGCAATGGCCTTGCCGCGAATCTGCGCCGCCAGCTCCGGGGAGACTTCATCGGCGCGGTCGACTTCTTCTTCATACGGCAGCAGTTCCTTGGCGACGAAACTGCGTACCGCTTCCACCAACATTTCTTGTTCTTGGGTCAGTTGGAAATTCATGGTGCTACCTGTTGTTCGTAGGCTGAGTAAGAGGGTTGGAGACTTAACGACCGACAAAGCGTGCCGGGCGTTTTTCCATGGCCGCACGCAAGGCTTCGTTGCCGTCTTCGCTGCGCCCGCACAGCAGGCCGGCGGCCAGTTCCGCTTGCAGTTGCTCCGGCAGGCTGCGGTCGGCGCCTTCGCGGATGAGTTTTTTGGTCTGGGCAAAGGCAAAGGTCGGACCGTTGGCCAGGTGACCGGCGAGTTCGCCGGTGACGCTCAGCAGTTGATCGTCGGCGCAAACCTCGCTCACCAGACCCGCGGCCAGGGCACGGTCGGCGCCCCACAGTTCATCGAGGAACAGCAAGCGCTTGGCCTGCTCGGCACCGATCAGGCGTGGCAGATGCCAACTGGCGCCGGCGTCCGGCGAATACGCCATGCTGGTGTAGCCGGCCTTGAAACGCGCCGATTGCGCGGCGATGCGCAGGTCGCAGCACAGGGTCAGGTCCATGCCCGCGCCGACGGCGGTGCCGTTGATGGCGGCAATGGTGGGTTTTTCCAGGCTGTACAGGCGGCTCATCAGGGCATGGGCGGTTTCGGTCCAGCCGTAGCTTTCCAGGGCGCCACGGGCTTCGGCGGCAGCCCACTCATCAAGATCGGCGCCGGCACAGAAACTGCGCCCGTTGCCGGTCAGGACCACCACGCGTACGGCAGGATCGGCGTTGTACGCGTCGAGCAAGGCATGCAGGTTTTTCAGCGTCGGAATATCCAGCGCGTTGCGTTGCGCGGTGCGATTGAGGGTGATCCAGGCAACGCCGGCTTCGACCTGACTGAGCAGAGATTGGTGAGTAGTCATGCGGGTCCTCGGATTATTTTGGTTGTCTTGAGGTGAGGCGACTTGGGGCCATACTAAACGAGTGTTCAGTAAGCGGGCAATTGGGTGACGAAATAAGCTGTAACAGGCTCATCAGTCACGTAAGCACATGTTTTATATGACTATTTTTTCGATATTCCAGATAAGGTTTTTTGTGCTGTTACAACTTCGAACAACTGCCGACAGGCGGGTGGAAGTCCTGTAGGAGCAAGGCTTGCCTGCGAAGGCGATTTCAAGGTCCCCTTCGCGGGCAAGCCTCGCTCCTACGATGGACGGTGGTGGACACAACATTTTTTGCACCATCGATCCCTGTGGGAGCTGGCTTGCCAGCGATGGCGGGATGTCAGCCACCAGACAGGGTGAATGTGATGGCCCCATCGCTGGCAAGCCAGCTCCCACAGAGCTTTGCGGTGAGCACAAATTCTGTGGACGACAGAAACAACTGTGGGAGCGAGCCTGCTCGCGATCGCGGCATCACATTCAACATCGCTGTTGACTGATACACCGCAATCGCGAGCAGGGCTCGCTCCCACAGGGTTTGGATGTGTTACGACAAGCTTGGCGCCAGCACTGCCTCACGCTTGCGATGGAACAGGAAGTACGCGCCATAGCACAGCGCGATGAAGCCGAAGCCCCAATACAGCGACGGACGCTGGGTTTCATCCAGTGCCAGGAAGACGAACAACGAGCAGCACAGCGCGATGCACATCAATGGCAGCACCGGGAACCAGGGTGCGCGGTACTTCAGGTCGCTGAGTTTGCCGCCGTCACGCAGGTAGGCCTTGCGGAATTTGTATTGCGCCAGAGCGATGACGATCCAGGTGACGGTACCGGACATGCCACTGACCGCCATCAACACCATGAACAAGGTGTCTGCCGCGATAAAACTGGTCAGCAACGACACCAGCGCAAAGCACAGGGTGATACTCAGGGCACGCAACGGCACACCGCGCTTGCTCAACGGCGAAAGGCTCTTTGGCGCCATGCCGGTTTTCGACATCGCCCACAGGATACGGGTCGAGGCGTACAGGCCGGAGTTGCCCACCGACAGAATCGCCGTCAGGATCACGAAGTTCATCAGGTCCGCAGCGTAGGGAATGCCGACCATGTCGAACACCTGCACGAACGGGCTTTCCATCAGGCCGGCCTGCTGCCACGGCACGATGGCCGAGAGCACGACAATCGCCAGCACATAGAAAATCAGCACGCGGAACACCACGTTGCGCACCGCGCGAGGAATGCTCTTTTCAGGCTGATCGGTTTCACCGGCCGCCACGCCCATGATCTCGCAACCCTGGAACGCGTAGACCACGGTCATCATCACCGCGAACACTGCAGACAATCCGTTGGGGAACAACGAGTCGCCGATCAGATTGTTCATCATGGGTGCAGGTGCGCCGCTGCTCAGCGGCATCACGCCGAAGATCACCAGCACGCCCACCACGATGAAACCGAGAATCGCCGCCACCTTGATGCCGGAGAACCAGTATTCCGCTTCACCGAAGGCACGGGTCGCCAGTGCGTTGATGCCGAACAGCACGACCACGAACAGCGCCGACCAGTACCAGATTGGCACATGGGGGAACCAGCGGGTCATCAACATTCCCGCTGCGGTGAATTCCAGGCCGACGGTGGTCGCCCAGCTCATCCAGTACACCCAACCGATCATGAACCCGGTGGCCGGGCCGATGAATTTGGTGGCGTGGGTCTGGAACGATCCGGATACCGGCATCTGCACCGACAATTCACCCAGGCAGACCATCACCAGGTACATCAGGAAACCCGCCACCAGGTACGCCAGAATGGCCCCCAACGGTCCGCCCTGATTGATCGTCACACCGGAGCCCATGAACAGGCCGGTGCCGATGACGCCGCCCAGGGACAGCATGAAAATGTGCCGGCTCTTGAGGGCCCGGGTGAGTTGGATGCCTTTGCGTTCGTTGTTTTCGCTCATGTCCACGCCCTCAGCAGTCTGTGAGGGAGGCGGCGCAGGACGGGAGGTCGTGGCGCAGGGAAGGATCAGCTTTACGGCGGTTCATTATTATTATCTCCAATAAGCTTCGAAGACCGCGCGGCGGCGGTTGCGTCGATTATTGGAAAGCCATGTAAGGTCGCGTTGTACCGGAAGATCAAAGATGTAAAAGGTTGTAACAACCTTGTGCATCAGTCCTCAAGCAAAGCCTCCAGCGTTAACCGCGAACGCTGCAATTGCTCATCTACCCCCGGTGCCATTGCGCGCACCGACGCTTCATCGCTGGCAAGTGCCGCCGCCTCCAGACGCTTGAGTGTGTCTGCCAGGGCGCGAAACCCCAGGGAATCGCTGCTGCCGGCCAAACGGTGGGCCAGGTGTGCGACTTCGGTGCAGTCGTCGGCATCGATGGCTTCGCGCAGTGCCTGGCGGTGTTGCAGGATCGAATCGTGCAGCACCGTCAACAGGCCCTGGACTTTCTGCTCGCCAAGCAGGTTGCGATGGGTTTGCAGCAACGGCCAGTCAATGGCGTCGTCAATCGCCGCCTGCTGCGGCTGGGGAGCCCGGCCGGCCAATGCCTGGCGCAGGTTTTCCAGCTTCAACGGCTTGGCGAGAATGCCGTCCATGCCCGCGTCCAGATAGCCGCGCACCAATGCCGGCTGCACACTGGCGGTCAGGGCGAAGATGCGGGCCTGACGGTTCGGCCCTGGTGAATTGCGGATAAGCCTGCACAGCTCCACGCCACTGAGGCCGGGCAAATGCACGTCGAGCAATATCAGATCGAACGCCTGTGCAGCACAGTGCTCCAGCGCCTGTTGCGCCTCCTCGGCCAGCCACACCTGGTGCCCGTCCCGTGTCAGCAAGCCCTGGGCCACTTCACGGTTGAGCGCCACGTCTTCGACCACCAGCACCTTCAACGCGGGACCTGCGTCGCTGGCCCGGTTCACAGCTGCCACACCCACGGCAGGCTGCAACGGCAGTTCAAACCAGAAGCAACTGCCCTGCCCGACCTTGCTGCTGACACCGATACAGCCGCCCATTTTTTCCACCAGATGCTTGCAGATCGCCAGGCCCAGCCCGGTGCCACCAAAACGTTGCGCCACTTCCTCGCTGGCCTGGGTGAAGCGTTCGAAAATCCTCGCCTGCATCGACGGTTCGATGCCGATGCCATTATCGGTGACACTGATGCGCAGACGTTGCCCACCCTGCCCATCGTCAATGGGTGCGAGCAATGCCACCTCGACGCTGACTTCCCCGCCTTCGGTGAACTTGATCGCATTGGCCAGCAGGTTGCTCAAGACCTGCCGCAAAAATTGCTCGGCGCCCTGGTGATGTTCGGCCACCCGCTGATCGACCCGACACAGCAGAACAGTGTCATTGGCGAGCGCCTTGGGTTCGAGCAGGGTCAACACTTCATCGAGCAACTGGCGAATCGAGAAATCCACCGGCTCGGGCTGACTCGTGCCCTCCTCCAGCTTGGCGAAATACAGCACTTCATTGAGGATCGCCAACAAGCCTTCGCCGGCCTTGTGCAAAGCGTCCAGACGCTTGCTGTCCTGCGGTTGCAGACCGGCGCCGCGGAGCAATTCGGCCATGCCGAGAATGCCGTTCAGGGGCGTGCGCAGTTCGTGGCTCATGGTCGCGAGAAACCGCGACTTGGCCAGGTTGGCCGCCTCGGCTTCGTCCTTGGCCCGCATCAGGCTGGCAGTGCGTCGCTCGACCCTGCGCAGCAATTCGTCGCGATTGTCCTGCAAGGCCAGGCGATCGCTTTCACGGCGGTCGATGTCGCTGAGAATGGCCCGGCGCATGTCGTCCAGCGCGTGGGCCACGGTATCGATCTCGTCCTTTTGCACGTTGCGCTGCTTGTCCAGACTCAAGGGTTCGTGCCAGTGCCCGGCCGCAATGCGTCGGGCAAATTCGGCCATGACTTGCAGGTGCCGGGTGACCAGGCGATAGAACAACCCGGACAGCGCCACCGCCAGGCCGCACAGAAACACGCCCATCCACAACAGGCTGGTCAATCCGGTGGCGTACAGGCGCTGATACACGGCCCCAAGGTCGGTGCTGACTTCCAGTTCGCCCAGGTGACGCAACGGACCGGAGGGTGGCTGGTAATCCAGGGCAAACCTTTCGATGCGCAACGGCCCGACCGGATCGGGATTGCCTTGCAGCAGGTCGTAATCCGGGCCGGTCAGGTGCACCCGCGCCACGTCGGAAAAGTCCACCAGCCCCCGCAACTGCACGTTCAGTTGTTCCTGGTTCAGATCCCAGAGACTGCGCTCCAGGCTCGCCAGATAACCGGCACGGATCAGCTCCATGCGCGAGTCGATCTCGCGCATTTCCCGGCGGTATTCGATATACAGCTGCACGCTGCTGGCAAGCACGGTAAAGCACAGGCTGAACAACAGAATGAACAGCAACAGGCGTCGCAACAGGCCACCGGGACGGGCGCGGATCATTGCGCGTCCGCCGGCAGGCTGATCATGTCGCGATAGGTCACTTCGCTTTCATTGAGCAAGCGCTCGATGTCGCCGGCATCGACCATTTTCTGCAGCTGGGCATTGATGTCCGGCATGCGCGCGGCCAGCGGCGAGAGGCGCGAGACGGCCACCCTCAGGTAATCGACACTCAGGGCGGTGGGCAGCGCAACGATATCCTGCGCCCCGGCCAGGCTTTCGACGTACAGCTGCCCGGTGCGGCGTTCCTGGGTGATGAAATCGATGCGCCCGCGAATCAGTTTGCCGAAATTCTGGCGACTGTCGGACACCCATTCGATGTTGTTGTTTTGCGCGACCATGCGATCGAACTCCACGCCATAGCTTTCACCGAACAGCAAGCCGCCACGGTAACGGGCCAGGTCCTGCAATCGGTCGAACTTCACCGGGTGCTTGCGATTGATGAACAAGGCCACTTCTTCGCGCAGCACCGGCACCGTTGAAAACAGCATGCTCTGCTCGCGTTGCGCGGTGCTGTAGGCCAGCACCACATCGACCCGGCCTTCGGCGGCATCGAGCAGGCAGCGCTTCCAGTTGCCCAGCACCACGACCTCGACCTCGTAGCCCAAATCGCCAAACAGTTTTTTCACCACGCTAGGCGCCAGGCCGCGTACCTGCTTGCCGTCACTCCAGGAAATCGGCGGGTACACCGGATAATCGCAGTAGCGAACCTTTGGCGCCGCCTGCGCGGTGCCCACCAGCAGCATCAGCGCCAACCACAACAGCCGCCCGACGGCCATCACGCCGCCAGGCTGGCCGTGAACAGGTAACCGGCGCCGTGGATGGTGATGATCAATTGCGGTTCGGCGGGATCGTCGTGCAACTTGCGCCGCAAGCGGCCCACCAGCACATCGATGGAGCGGTCGTTGGGCACCCATTCGCGGTTGCGGATCTGGTCCATCAACTGATCGCGACTGAGGGTGTGGCCGCTGTTGCGCAGGAACACGCTGAGCAACTGGTATTCGCCATGGGTCAGCAGGGTTTCAGTACCGGAAGGATCGATCAGGCGCCGGCGATCGGTGTCCAGCGCCCAATCGGCGAACTGCTTGACCGGCCGGGACACGGCTGCCACCGGCGGCGGCATTTGCGCGTGGCGAACCCGACGAATCAGGTTTTTCGCCCGTGACACCAGTTCCCGTGGATTGAGCGGCTTGATCACATAGTCATCGGCGCCGCATTCGAGGCCGACGATGCGATCGATTTCATCGTTGCGTCCGGTGATCAGGATGATCCCGACCTCCGAGCGCACCCGCAGTTCACGGGTCAGGGTCAGGCCGTCCTTGCCCGGCAAGCGGATATCGAGCATGACCAGGTCCACGGCCTGGTTGGCGAGGAAGGTTTCGGCCAGCTCCGCGGTAGCGGCGCAATGGACTTCGTAGCCCTCCTGGGAAAGGTAGGCGTGCAACAGTTCGCGAATGAGCGGATCGTCATCGACGATCAATACCCGAGGAGTCATTACCAGGTGTCCCGCACAGGCCCGAAGGCGTTTTTCTTATTAGAGTGTTTGTTGCATCAGCGCCAGAGATTAACCACTGCTGAACAGGCGATCAACAGTTGCTCGTCTGCACACAAAAGCGTTGCCGGCCACCGGCTTGCAAACCGTCGACCCAGGCCTCGCAAATCTGGATACCCTGCTCCGGGCTGAAGGTGTCGGGGTTCAGTCCCGACTCCAGCCACAGGCCATCGAGCAAGGCGCTCAGGCCGATGGCGGCGAGATCGGCATCGAAGTTTTCCCAGCCCTCCTCCTGCGCCAGCTCCATCAGCACGTTGCGCAGGATGCTGCGGTACTCGCCATAGGAATGATCGTGGGCCTGGTTGATCGCCTCGGCGGTTTTCACCGCGCCCCAGAACGCCAGCCAGGCATCGATCAGCTGTGGGTCGAGCAATTCGGCGGAGAACGAACCACGGAAAAACGCCGACAGTCGCTCCCGTGCGGTGGGTGCAGCCTGCGCCATGGCATCGCGCAACAGGGTCATCACCCGCCCGGTGATGGCCAGGTACGCCTCGGCCACCAATTCGTCCTTGCCGGAATAGTGATGGCTGATCAGCCCGACCGACACACCGGCCTCGGCGGAAATCTTGCGGATCGAGGCGCCCTGGAACCCGTGGCGCTTGAGGCACACCAGCGTTGCCTCGATCAGATTGGCCTTGCGCAACTCCGGTTCCATGCGGGAAAAACGGGCTTCCTGATTCATGGCGACACGCTCCTGGATTCAATCATGGGGACCCGCGTTTTTCCGGCGAGCTGAACGACTGTACAGCAAGAGTGTGGATTGTCTCCAGTCAGTTGCGTGCCGCAGGATCCGTAGCGCCCCCTGTTCGCGGGCAAGCCTCGCTCCTACGGATTGTGGTTGTCCGCCATGATTCAAACGACACAACACCTGTAGGAGCGAGGCTTGCCCGCGAACACGCCATCCGATTCAACACAGGATCGGGATTAATCCCGATACCCCGGCGCCACCCGCTCCAGCAACCGCAACAACGCCGCCCAGGCCAGTTGCATGCCGTCCGGGTCGCTCAGTTCACCCTCCTCCAATGGCCGGCCGGGGTCGTTGAACTGACGCTCGGTGTGTTCACACACCTCGGTCGGCGGCAATACCAACTCTCCAGCAGCCTGGGCGGCGAGCTGAATCTCACAGGCCTTTTCCAGGTAATACATGCGCAAGAATGCCTGGCTCACGGTCTCGCCGACGGTCAACAAACCATGGTTACGCAACATCAGCACCGGTTTGTCACCCATGTCCTGCACCAGCCGCTGCTGTTCGCCCAGGTCCAGCGCCACGCCTTCGTAGTCGTGGTAGGCGACTCGGCCATAAAACTCCATGGAAATCTGGTTCACCGGCAGCAGACCGCACTTGAGCGCCGCCACGGCACACCCGGATTTGGTGTGGGTATGCAGCACGCATTGCGCATCCTCGCGGGCGCCATGAATCGCACTGTGAATCACGAACCCGGCCGGATTGACCGCAAACGCTGATGGCTCCACAGCACGGCCTTGCAGGTCGATCTTCACCAGGTTCGACGCTGTGATCTCATCGAACATCAAGCCATACGGGTTGATCAGGAAGTGATGTTCCGGCCCCGGCAGACGCACCGAGATATGGGTGAAGATCAGATCGGTCATGCGGAAATGCGCAATCAGGCGATAACAGGCCGCCAGTTCTTCGCGCAGACGCTGTTCGGTTGCGCTGCGTACGGGCGTGACAGTGGAGTGGGACGCGAAGTCATTCATTGTTGTAGTGCTCCAGGCTGATCGGCAGGCCAGACAATAGGACTGGACGCCCGTAGGCGTCCAGTCGCAGATCGTTATTTACTGGCCCAGGCGTTGAAGCGTTCTTCAAGCTCCTCGCCATGATCGACCCAGAAACCCACGTCCATCGACAGCGCGCCCTTGAGGTTCTGCGGCGCGGTCGGTACCCATTGGGCGAGCTTGTCATCCAGCTGCGCGGCAGCCTGGGTGTTGGTCGGGCCGTAAGGAATCTGCTTCACATAGTTGACCTGAGCGTCCGGCTGATTGGCGAAGGCGATAAAGCGCTGGGCCTGATCGACGTGTTTGGAGCCCTTGATGATTGCCCAATAGTCCATGCCGTACAGGCTGCCCGGCCAGACCAGCCCCAGGTGACTGCCGTTTTGTGCCGCCGAGGCGATACGTCCACTGTAGGTCGAGGTCATCACCACATCGCCGGCCGTCAGCCATTGCGGCGGTTGCGCGCCGGCTTCCCACCACTGGATGTAGGGCTTGAGTTGATCGAGCTTGGCAAAGGCGCGATCGACGCCTTTGGGCGTATTGAGCACCTTGTACACGTCCTCGACCTTCACGCCGTCCGCAAGCAGGGCGAACTCCAGGTTGTACACCGCGCGTTTGCGCAGGCCGCGCTTGCCGGGGATCTTCTGCACATCCCAGAAATCCACCCACGAGGTCGGCGCCTGGGCCAGTTTGTCGGTGTCGTAGGCAATCGCCACGCTCCAGACCAGCGCTGCAGAACCGCACTCCTGTGCCGCCTCCGGAATCAATTGGTCCGCGCGACCCAGCCGTTTCCAGTCAAGCCGCTCGTACATGCCCTCCTCGCAGCCACGCATCAAGTCCGGACCTTCGATCTGCACGACATCCCAGTCCACGTTACCGGTGTCGACCATGACTTTGATTTTGGCCATCTCGCCGTTGTATTCGCTCTGGATCACTTTGCTCTGATCCACGGCACTGAACGGCTGGAAGAACGCCACGTCCTGGGCCTTCTGACCAGCGCCGCCGTACCCGACCACCACCATGTCCGACGCTGCCTCAGCGCTCCCCAGGCCCATGGCCAGGGACAACACCAAGGGATAAAAACCGTGCTTGAGCCTGTTCGATTTCATCAATGGATCCTCCTGCAGGTGCCAGCCGAAGACCGTTCGGGATGGCCCTTTTTTATTGTTGTGAGGTCTGCCCCCCAGAGTGCGGGTGCCATTTCAAGCTACTGCATGCATCAGTAAAAAAACAAGTTGATTTTTTACTGGCGGTAAATTTTCATAGTCCAATAATAACAACGCCGAATCCTGATCCGATTCTGTAGGAGCGAGCATGCTCGCGATGGTCGTGAACGATAACGCTGGCAGTCTGATGCCCCGCGCAGTTCCGGCCTCCATCGCGAGCGTGCTCGCTCCTACAGGAGTCAGCATGACGCGAAAACCCGGAGTATCCGTACCATGCCAAGCCCCGCCCCAGCCTTTGCACACCTGTTCGAACCGTTGCAGATTCGTGGCAAACGCCTGAAAAACCGCATCATGTCCAGCGGTCACGACACCTCGATGCCGACTGACAACCTGGTCAACGAACAATTGATCGCCTATCACAAGGCACGTGCCGAAGGCGGTGCCGGGCTGATCGTGCTGCAAGTGGCCGGCGTGCATGACAGCGCGCGCTACACCTCCCATGTCCTGATGGCCACGGATGACGCCTGCATCGAGGGTTACCGCAAAATCGCCCAGACCTGCCATGCACACGGCACCCTGGTGCTGTCACAAGTGTTCCATCCGGGGCGGGAAATCATGGAATCCAGCGACGGTTTGCTGGCCGTGGCCTATTCCGCTTCGGCGGTACCCAACGAACGTTTCCGGGTGATGCCACGGGCGCTGGATCAGGCGATGATCGATGAGATCGTCGCCGGGTACGCGGCCGCGGCGCGGCGCCTGCACCAGGCGGGAATCGATGGCGTGGAAGTGGTCGCCAGCCACGGGTATCTGCCGGCGCAATTCATCAACCCGCGCGTCAATCGCCGTACCGACGGCTACAACGGCGACCTGGACCAGCGCCTGCGCTTTCTGCGCGAAGTCATCGCCGCCATACGTGCCAGCACCGACGAGCAGTTCATCGTCGGCCTGCGCATCTCCGCCGACGAGCGCGACCCGGAAGGCCTGACCGAAGACGAGTCCCTGGCCGCCGTGCAGTCGCTGCAAGCACAACTCGACTACGTACACATCGTCGCCGGTACATCGGCCTCGCTGGGTGGTGCGGTGCATATCGTGCCGCCCATGGCAATCGAAGCGGCCTATCTGGCCAGGGAAGCCGGGACGTTCAAGGCCGGCCTGAACATTCCCTTGTTCGTCACCGGACGCATCAACCAGCCTCAGGAAGCGGAACTGATGCTGGCCCGTGGTCAGGCCGATGTGTGCGGCATGACCCGTGCCTTGATCTGCGATCCGCAAATGCCCGGCAAGACCGAAACCGGCCGCGTCGAAGACGTGCGGGCCTGCATTGCCTGCAATCAGGCGTGCATCGGGCATTTCCACAAGGGGTTGCCGATTTCCTGCATCCAACACCCGGAAACCGGCCGTGAGCTGATCTTCGGCCAACGCCAACCCACCCGTCAGCGCAAACGCATCATGATTGCCGGCGGCGGTCCGGCAGGTATGAAGGCTGCCGCCGTCGCCGCCCAGCGCGGGCATGAGGTGACCCTTTACGAAGCCGCTTCGCAATTGGGCGGCCAGGTGTTGCTGGCGCAATTGCTGCCGCGACGCAGCGAGTTCGGCGGTGCCAGTACCAACCTGCAACGGGAAATGGAACTGGCCGGGGTGCGCGTCGTGCGCAACACCCGGGTCAATCGCGCGTTGGTGGAACAGGAAAAACCCGATGTGGTGATCATCGCCACCGGCGCCGAACCCTACTGGCCGCCTTTCGAACGCGGTGGCGAACTGCAGGTCGTCGACGCCTGGCAGGTGTTGCGCGACGAGGTGCAGATCGGTCGTTCGGTGGTCGTGGTCGACTGGCGTTGCGACTGGATCGGCCCCGGCATCGCCGAACGCCTGACCCGTGCCGGGCACCAGGTGCAACTGGCCGTCAACGGCACTCATTGCGGAGAAAACCTGCCGTTGTATGTGCGCGATCAAATGGCCGGAGAACTGCACAAACTGGGCATCGCGATCACGCCCTACGCCCGCTTGTACGGTTGCGACGACAACACCGTGTACCTGCAACACACCGCCAGTGGCGAGCCGATGTTGATGGAAAACATCGACACCCTGGTGCTGTGCCAGGGACACCAACCGGTCGATACCCTCGGCGCCGAATTGCAGGGCCTGGTGGAGTTTCGGCGCATCGGCGACTGCCTGGCGCCGCGTACCGCCGAAGAAGCGATTTATGAAGGATTGAAAGTCGCGTGGGAGCTTTGAGCCTGTTTATACTCCGGGACTTCAGATGATCGCCCCCCCTGTAGGAGCGAGCACGCTCGCGATGGACGTCAACGATAACGCTGCAAGCCTGACACCCCGCGGCGTTCTTGCCTCCATCGCGAGCTTGCTCGCTCCTACAGGGGGGCGTAGCCGGAATTGACCATGAGCGACAACAGCACCACACCACCCGCCAGCGCCACCGAACCGCACTTCCTCGGTACGCGAATCCGCGGCCTGCGCAAACGCCGGGGCATGACCCTGGCGGAGCTGGCACAGCAAAGCGAGCTGACGGCCGGCTACATCAGCCAGCTGGAGCGCAATCTGGCCTATCCGTCGATTCCGGCGCTGTTCAACATTGCCCGCAGCCTTGGGGTGACCATCCAGTGGTTTTTCGCCAGCGAAGCCAACACCAACCCGCAGGATGACGGCGTCGTGGTGCGCAAGAACAGTCGATTGAGCGTGCACTACGAAGATGGCATCGTCGACCAGTTGCTAACCCCGCCACCCAACCGCCAACTGGAAATGCTCCATTCGCGTTTTCCGCCAGGCACCTACAGCCAGCAAAGCTACAGCCACGAAGGCGAAGAAGCCGGATATCTGCTGTCGGGCACTTTCGAGTTATGGGTGGGTGAGCGTCATTTCCAGCTCAGCGAAGGCGACAGTTTCAGCTTCTCCAGCCAGGAACCCCACCGCTACGGCAACCCCGGCGAGGTCGATGCGGTGGTGATCTGGGTCATCACCCCGCCGACCTTCTGACGTCGCGCTTGAGGGTATCGCTGGGCAGCTCCTTGAACAGCGCACGGTAGCTGCTGGAAAAACGCCCCAGATGCCAGAACGACCAGTGCATCGCCACTTCTGCCACGGTGGTTTGCGCCGGCGTGCGGCTGAGCAATTCACGGCGGGCGCTGTTCAGGCGACGCAGGCGCAGCCATTGGGTCGGCGCCATGCCGGTGTAGGCCTTGAACGCGTGTTGCAACTGACGCAGAGAAACCCCGGCGACCTGTGACAGCTCCAGCAGATTGAGCTGTTCTTCCGGCGTATCGGCGGCCCACTCCCCCACACGCTTCATGATCGCCCGCTCACCGGCACGTCGCTGCAACGCGCCCTGATCCAGGCAGACACAGGCGTTGTCGAGGATAAACAGGCAGTCGTCCAGCAACTGCTGGGTCAGTGCCTCGCGACTGGGCGGGTCAAGGGTCTGTGACAGACGCGTCAGCGTGCCGCTCAGCCAGCGACTGAACAGCGCATTCTGTTGCGAATTGAGCGGCGCCATGAACAGCCCTTCGAGCCTGGCGACATCCAGGGCGTGGCGCTGGACGAACTCCGGACCGAACACCACGGCGATTTCCTGGTAGTTCTCCGGGGTAATCCAGATGTTGCGGCTTTCGCCATTCAACACATACAGCGAGTTTTCGCTGCGATCGAAGCAGAACGCCAACGACCCCTCTGGCGCACTGAAATTCTGCTCGACCCGGGTGTTCATGTGTTCTTCGTAAATCTCTACGCCCTGCAGGTCCAGATAACGCACCAACCCGGCGAAATGCCCCGGCGACATCTGCTGGTAATGCTGGACCCAGCCAGGTGTGGCGCGGATCTGCTCGGCGACATCGGCGGTATTGAACGCTTGGACCTGTAATGGATTACACGCTGTCATGAGATGACCTTACGCACTCTTTTGGTGCGCTTTGGTGCTGCTTAAAGTGGATAGATGGAACGGCAAGGCTCGCCCAAGATAGTCGTCAACGCGCCTCAGGGGAAGCCTGCGAACGATGAAATCGATCTTCCCCCGCGTTAATAAAACCAATAACGAGGTCTTTATGAATGCCCCTTTCGATCAGCTGTTCACTTGGCTGAAAGATCACAAGATTACCGAAGTCGAGTGCGTTGTCAGCGACCTGACCGGCATTGCACGCGGCAAAATCGCACCCACCAACAAGTTCCTGCATGAGCGAGGCATGCGCCTGCCGGAAAGTGTGCTGTTGCAAACGGTAACCGGGGTCTTGAGAATTTCATCGGCGCCCTGG
>NZ_JBNNVQ010000122.1:0-16382 GCF_050280625.1 Pseudomonas sp. NPDC089569 | reverse complement strand
AAAGCCTTGGCTGCGGCCCTGGGTCAGATCGAACGTCAATTCGGCAAGGGTGCCGTAATGCGTATGGGCGATCAGGACCGTCAGGCGATTCCAGCCATTTCCACCGGCTCTCTGGGTCTGGACATTGCATTGGGCATTGGCGGTCTGCCGAAAGGCCGCATTATTGAAATCTATGGTCCTGAATCCTCCGGTAAAACCACGTTGACACTGTCCGTGATCGCCCAGGCTCAAAAAGCCGGCGCGACTTGCGCATTCGTCGATGCCGAACACGCTCTTGATCCCGAGTACGCCGGCAAGCTGGGCGTCAACGTTGACGACCTGCTGGTTTCCCAACCGGATACCGGTGAACAGGCCCTGGAAATCACCGACATGCTGGTGCGTTCCAACGCGGTTGACGTGATCATCGTCGACTCCGTTGCGGCACTGGTGCCAAAGGCTGAAATCGAAGGCGAAATGGGTGACATGCATGTGGGCCTGCAAGCCCGCCTGATGTCCCAGGCGCTGCGCAAAATCACCGGTAACATCAAGAATGCCAACTGCCTGGTGATCTTCATCAACCAGATCCGTATGAAAATCGGCGTGATGTTCGGCAGCCCGGAAACCACCACCGGGGGTAACGCGCTGAAGTTCTACGCATCGGTTCGTCTGGACATCCGTCGTACTGGCGCGGTGAAAGAAGGTGATGAGGTCGTTGGTAGCGAAACCCGTGTCAAGGTTGTGAAGAACAAGGTGGCTTCACCGTTCCGTCAGGCCGAGTTCCAGATTCTTTACGGCAAGGGTATCTACCTTAATGGCGAGATGATCGACCTGGGCGTTCTGCATGGTTTTGTCGAGAAGTCCGGTGCCTGGTATGCCTACAACGGCACCAAGATCGGTCAGGGCAAGGCCAACTCGGCCAAGTTCCTGGCGGACAATCCGGAAGTCGCAGCAGCGCTCGAGAAGCAACTGCGTGACAAGTTGCTGTCGCCGTCAGCGGTAGCTGAGTCCAAGGCATCTGCGGTCAAAGAGACCGAAGACGATATGGCTGACGCTGACATCTGATTGATCCGATGACCGCCGTACTTGACACACTCGTCGCTGTGCGGCGAAGCGCAATGGACCTGCTCGCGCGTCGCGAGCATGGTCGAGTCGAGCTGACGCGTAAGCTGCGTCAGCGCGGCGCCCTCCCGGAGCTGATCGAAACGGCACTCGACCGATTAACGGAAGAGGGCTTGCTCTCAGAGTCTCGCTACCTCGAAAGCTTCGTTTCCTACCGTGCCCGATCCGGTTATGGCCCTTTACGGATTCGTGAGGAGTTGAGCCAGCGCGGTCTGATGCGCAGCGATATCGAACTCGCCCTGCGAGAGTGCGGTATCGACTGGCAGGCGCAACTGCAAGAGACCTGGCAACGCAAATTCTCCGGGCAATTGCCCATAGACGCTCGGGAGCGTGCGAAGCAGGGCAGGTTCCTGGCGTATCGGGGATACTCCATGGAAATGATTAACCGCTTGTTCAGCGGTCGATACATGGAAGATTGACTGAAAACGGCCCGCTATTTCGATAGCGGGCCGTTTTTTTGTGCCTCACGAAACCTTTGACGGTTCCCGAGAACGTTGTTGTGCCTGAGGCTGGGGCTGCGCCCGGTTTTCCGGCAGGTTGATGTAGTCCACCAGTTCTCGCAAGCGACCATGATCACGGGCGTTGAATGCAAAAGACAATCGCGTCAGATGACTGAACTGCGCTTCGTCATGCTCCTCGCCGCTGTAAGCCTGCTGGTGGAAATGATCGCTCAAGCACAGGTCGGCGAAAGCCGTCTGCATGTGCTCGAGTGCCCGGTCGCTGAGTTTATGGTTCATGCGAATCACGAACTGATGCTTGAGCCATCGGCTGGAGTGGAAGTTGCTGTAGAACTGGTTGATGTGTTCGACCGCCTCTTCGGCGCTGTAGACCAGTCGCACCAGTTTCATATCGGTGGGCAGGATGTAGCGATTTTCCTCCAGCTGCTGGCGAATGAAGTCCAGTGCGCCTTGCCAGAACTTGCCCCCTGGCGAATCCAGCAACACCACCGGCACCAACGGGCTTTTGCCGGTCTGGATCAGCGTCAGGACCTCCAGCGCCTCATCCAGCGTGCCGAAACCGCCAGGGCATAGCACCAGTGCATCGGCTTCCTTGACGAAGAACAGCTTGCGGGTGAAGAAGAAATGGAAGGGCAGCAGGTTGGTTGTGCCGTTGACGGTAGGGTTGGCGTGCTGTTCGAAAGGCAGGGTGATGTTGAAGCCCAGGCTGTGTTCCAGTCCGGCACCTTCGTGGGCTGCGGCCATGATGCCGCCACCGGCGCCGGTGATGACCATCATGTCCGAGCGTGCCAGTGCGGCGCCCAGTTCCCTGGCCAGTGCGTACAGCGGGTGTTCGATCGGTGTGCGGGCCGAGCCGAACACGGTGACTTTACGACGTCCCTTGAACTGTTCCAGCACACGGAATGCATGCTCCAGTTCGCGCAGGGCCTGCAAGGTGATTTTGGCGTTCCAGCGGTTGTGGTCATCCTGGGCCATGCGCAGCACAGTCAGGATCATGTCGCGGTAGATGGGGGCGTTCGGGCTGTTGGGTGAAACCAGGTTGAGTTGTTCTTCGACCTTGCTGATGAGGTCGTGGCCGCTTTCCTGAAAATGACGGCTCAGGAGGTCATTCGGTTGGTAAGGCATTCAACTTCTCCTTCTGCACAGAACCCTTGGCTGCGACAAAGCATTCGTCGACGCCACGACACGTCCTGTGTCGCTGTCTGCCCAAGCCCATGCCTGGGTGATCCACTTGACCCGAATGGTTTGCGGGTCATCCATACAGGCTCTGTTATTCCTTGGATGAAAGAAACGTTCGCTTGGTTCAACGCGTATGGGCAGCCCCTTTCCCGCCCAGAAAAAGTGTACGTGGATACCCTGAAATCTAGACGCTTGTGGGGAGTTTCGCTGCCTTGATCATTGCGCCGTAATGCCTTTACTGGCAACTGCTTATTGCCGATTTGCAAGGTGGTTTCACCGCTCGTCTGAACGATCGCCACGTGCTCTGCGCTCTGATTTACTAAATTACAGGTGCCATACGACAGCTTTGCGTCAATGGCATGGTACAGGGCTCAAGCGGTTCAAGGATTTATCGCTCAACGCGAGTGAATGCAGGGAGGCGGGAAGCCAATGGCCAGAGTCATTCTGGAGATCGATACGCAGCTGTATCGATTGCTCAAGTCATCAGCCGAGACCAATCATCTGAGCCTCGAAGAGGAGTGCTGCCGGCGCTTGATGGGCGCTGAGCGGCGTTCGCGCTATTTGCAGGCGTTGTTGGCGGAGTTGCGCGCCGAGGATGAACAGCGGCGCGCCCAATCCCACTGATTACTTCTTCTTGGATGTCGCTTTCGGGCAATCCGATTCCTGGTAGCTCGCGGAACCGATTGGACGATTGGTTTTCACTTCGGTGAAGTCATAACGCATGATCGCGCCCTTGGCCATCAGCTTGCGGTACGACGGGTTGTTGCATACCGACGCACCGAGCTGGAAGTACACGGCTTTGGGGTCCGCACGCATCTTGCTGGCGTGGCTGGCCTGTACGCTCAAGTGATTGATCAGCGTTTTGCCTTCAACGGTATAGCCCTGATCAAGAATGTCTTCGTTGATCGCCCGAGGCGTGCCGACACTGCTTTGCGCGGCGACGTTTTGCAGTTCTCTGTTCAGGTTCTGCTCACTCAAGGAGGCAGCCTGAGCAGTGAGGGACGATGCCAGCAGGACGACAGCGGCGGGAACGATAAGGCGCAACATGAAACTCTCCTGGTTCAGTGACTGGTGCTTCGACCCGTCACATGACTGTGCGTTCAGTGGCGGCGAATTATAGGGGAGGCCGTCGGGACGGTACAGGTTTGCAGTCGCCGCTCTGGTAAACTGTCGGCCTTTATTGCCCTGCCGAGAGTTGTTCGTGTCGATTTCCCTGTTTTGCCGGTGTCGTCTGCAATGAGCCATGCCCCCAACGCTGTAGCCCGCCTGCGTGATCAGCGCGAAGAGGAAGGTATCAAGCCGATCCAGGCCCGAGGCTGGCGCGCCCCCCGTTGCCGTACCTGTCGCGTGATCGAGAGCCATTGCCTGTGCGCCTGGCGTCCGCAGGTCGAGACTCGCTCCGGGGTATGCCTGATCATGACCAACAAGGAAGTGTTCAAACCGAGCAACACCGGTTGGCTGATCGCAGATGTAGTGCGCGACAACTATGCGTTCATCTGGTCGCGGACCGAGGTGGATCAGCAATTGCTGGCCTTGTTGTCCGACCCGCAATGGCAGCCTTACCTGGTGTTTCCTGGCGAATATGTCGAGCCCGAACGTGTGACCCACAGTGTGTCGCTCGATAGCTCCAGGCGACCGTTGTTCATTCTGTTGGACGCGACCTGGACCGAAGCACGGAAGATGTTCCGCAAAAGTCCCTATTTTGACGCATTGCCGATCCTCAGCCTGCAGCCCGAAAAGCTCTCGCGCTATCAATTGCGCCGGTCTACCCGCAGCGAACACCTGTGCACCGCGGAAGTCGCGGCCCTGTGTCTCGATCTGGCGGGCGATGTGCAATCGGCGTCGGCTCTGGACGCTTATTTCGACGTGTTCAGCCAGCACTATCTTGATGCCAAGCGGCAACTGGACATCAACGTTGAAACCGCGGCACATGCCGAGTTGTTGCCGTTTGTGCAAAACAGCGTGCCGTCGGCAGTCTGAGCTTCGACCATACTGCAGGGCACGGATCGGCCTTGCGGCTTGACCACCCCGGCTTCGCTGGGCATGCTTGGCGCCGATTCAGGGCGCGGCCCGGGTTTGATACGCCGCTTTTTTATGTGAAGAGTCACATATCGGCGTTTAACGTGCGCTGTTTGTGCAGTCAAATGGCTGTACCTTGAGTCGTTTTGGCGAACCCGAATGCATTGGGCGTCCCATGAAAAACAGGATCAGCTGAAAAATGGCCACATACGAAATCCTGATTGCCGATGACCACCCGCTTTTTCGTTCCGCCTTGCATCAGGCGTTGACCCTGGGACTTGGCCCGGATGTCCGTCTGGTGGAAGTGGCGAGCATTTCCGAACTGGAAACCCGCCTGACCGAAAAGGCCGACTGGGATCTGGTACTGCTGGATCTGAATATGCCGGGGGCCTATGGTTTTTCCGGGCTTGTACTGCTTCGCGGCCAGTATCCGCAGATTCCGGTGGTCATGGTGTCGGCCCAGGAAGAAGCCTCGGTGATGGTCAAGTCCCGCGAGTTCGGTGCCAGTGGCTTCATTCCCAAGTCCAGCGACCTGGGAGTCATCCAGAAAGCCGTGCGTGCCGTACTGGATGGCGACGTTTACTGGCCGGCGCAAGCCTACGAAGCGGTCAGCGTTTCCGATGAGGCCAAGGCGGCCAGTGAAGGGCTTGCGAGCCTGACGCCGCAACAGTTCAGAGTGTTGACCATGGTCTGCGAAGGCCTGTTGAACAAGCAGATTGCCTACGAACTGGGTGTTTCCGAAGCGACCATCAAGGCCCACGTGACTGCGATTTTCCGTAAACTGAACGTGCGAACCCGTACTCAGGCGGCGTTGCTCTTGCAACAACTTGAGTCAATTTCGAGCCACTAAGGGTCTGCGCCTTCACGCTTTTTTGACCCGGGCTGCTCTAGCTTTCCCACTCCTTTTGATCAGTTGTCTACTCTATGTCCCCTTTCAAAGGCCAGACCGGCCTGAAACGCATCCTCAACGCCTCCGGCTATTCCTTCGATGGCCTGCGCGCCGCCTTCACCGGCGAAGCGGCTTTCCGCCAACTGGTCCTGCTCAACGCCGTCCTGATTCCCTTGTCGTTCTTCCTGAGCGTCAGCCGCGTCGAGCGCGCGTTGCTGATTGCTGTCTGCCTGCTGGCCTTGATTGTCGAACTGCTGAACTCGGCGGTGGAAGCGGCCATCGATCGCATTTCCCTTGAGCGCCATCCGTTGTCGAAGAATGCCAAGGACATGGGCAGCGCAGCGCAACTCGTCGCGCTGTCCATGATCGCGCTGGTTTGGGCGGTGATCCTGTTTTAAGTCTGCTTCAAGCGATCGGTGGCAGCACGATCTCGTCGCTGCGCTGCACCCCGGCGGTGAAAGCGCGGCACAGATCGAGGAATTCACGCATCGCTGATGTCTGATACTTCTGTTTGTGCCAGATGAAGTAGAACTGCCGCGCCAGGTCAAGGCCCGGTGTTTCTACCGGCACCAGGCTGCCACGACGGAACGCGTCGCGCAGAGCCAGTCGCGAAATGCAGCCAATCCCCAATCCGGACTCCACCGCGCGCTTGATCGCCTCGGTGTGCTCCAGTTCCAGGCGGATGTTCAGCGCCCGATGGTGATGGCGCATCGCCTGGTCGAACGTCAGCCGCGTTCCTGAGCCTTGCTCGCGCAGAATCCAGGCCTCGTGGCTCAGTTCGTCCATGGTCGCGGTGCCCCGTTGGGCCAGTGGATGCTGCGGTGCGCAAAACACCACCAACTCATCCTCGACCCAGCTCTGCACTTCAATGTCAGGGTGGCTGCAGTCGCCTTCGATCAGACCCAGATCAATTTCGTAATGGGCCACCTGTTGCACAATATTGGCGGTGTTCTGCACATGGAGTTTGACCTGGCTCTCCGGGTGGCGCTGCATGAATCCGCCGATGAGCAGGGTTGCCAGGTAATTGCCGATGGTCAGTGTCGCACCCACGGCCAGCGAACCGAAACCGGACTTGCCGTTGAGCAGGTCCTCGATTTCCTTGGCTTGATCGAGCATGGCGACGGCTTGCGGCAGCAATTGTTTGCCCAGGGCATTGAGGCTCAACCGTTTGCCGGCGCGGTCGAACAACTGGCAGCTGGACTGACGCTCAAGTTCGGTGATCGAAGTGCTCGCCGCCGATTGCGACAGGTTCAGCAGGCCGGCGGCACGGGACACGCTTTCCTGCTGGGCCACGGCGACGAATACTTGAAGTTGACGGAGAGTAAATCGCATATCGATATAACCGATTACCCTTATCTTAATAATCCATTTAACAGATATTGTTACTGCTATTAGAATGCGATGCAATTGCGCGCTGCCTGCAATTTTCACCAGGGGCATGCGCAGACAGAATCTTCAGGAGTCCCCGTACATGAGCAACATGAACCACGAGCGTGTCCTCAGTGTTCATCACTGGAACGACACTCTGTTCAGCTTCAAGTGCACCCGCGACCCGGGCCTGCGCTTCGAGAACGGTCAGTTCGTGATGATCGGCCTGCAACAGCCCAACGGCCGCCCGCTTATGCGCGCTTACTCGATTGCCAGCCCGAACTGGGAAGAGCATCTCGAGTTCTTCAGCATCAAGGTGCCTGACGGTCCGTTGACTTCCCAGCTTCAGCACCTGAAGGAAGGCGACGAGATCATCATCAGCAAGAAGCCTACCGGCACGCTGGTGCTGGATGACTTGAAGCCTGGCAAACATCTGTACCTGCTCAGCACCGGCACCGGTCTGGCGCCATTCATGAGCGTCATTCAGGATCCGGAAACCTACGAGCGTTTCGAAAAAGTGATCCTGTGCCACGGCGTGCGTTACGTCAATGAAGTCGCTTACCGCGAATTCATCACCGAGCACCTGCCGCAGAACGAGTTTTTCGGCGAGGCGCTGCGTGACAAATTGATCTACTACCCGACCGTGACCCGCGAGCCATTCGAGAACGAAGGTCGCCTGACCGACCTGATGCGCAGCGGCAAGCTGTTCAGCGACATCGGTCTGCCACCGATCAACCCGCAGGACGACCGCGCCATGCTGTGCGGCAGCCCGAGCATGCTCGACGAGACCAGCGAAGTGCTCAACAGCTTCGGCCTGAAAGTTTCGCCGCGGATGCGTGAGCCGGGTGATTATCTGATCGAGCGTGCGTTCGTCGAGAAGTAACAAGCCCGCAATACTGCAAAAGCCCGCGTTGCCTCAAGGCAACGCGGGCTTTTTTTTGCCTCCTGTAGGAGCGAGCACGCTCGCGATGGTCGTCAACGATGACGCTGGCTGCCTGGGGCCCCGCGGTGCTTGTGCCTCCATCGCGAGCGTGCTCGCTCCTACAGGGCCTGTTTCAGGACGACTTCCAGCACGCGGATCGACTCCGGCGTCGGGTAATGCCAGCGTACGTCCAGGTCCCAGAACTGTGCGCCGTATTCGCGCTCCGGTGCGGGCGTCTGGTAGGCGGGGCGCGGATCCTGCGCCAGGCATTGCTCGATCAGCTCGACCAGGGGCTCTGAAAGCCGCTGAGCGTGTTCGTGAGCCTGCAGCAGGGCACTGTCCGCCCATTGCACGGCAATCAGCCGTGGCGCAGCGCTGGCGATGCTGTTGGCGGCGTTGTCGATGATGTCGGCGTAAGGCACGTAGGGTTTGATGTCGAGAATCGGTGTGCCATCCAGCAAGTCGATACCGGATATCCACAGGCGACCGGGCTCCACCTTGTCCAGCTTGACTACCGATTGACCAATGCCGTTGGGGCGATGAGTGGCGCGGGTAGCAAACACGCCCATGGATTTGTTGCCGCCCAGGCGAGGCGGGCGGACCTTCAATCGTGGCTTTTCTTCCAGGGCCTGATGAAACAGGAACAGCAACCAGACATGGCTGACCTGCTCCAGTCCCTGCACCGCATCGCCCTGATCGAAAGGTGCCACCAGCTCCAGCACCCCCCGTGCTGCCGGTGCCAGTTGCGGTTGGCGGGGGATGGCGAACTTCTCCTTGAAACAGGAATGTACGAAGCCGATGGGGGAAACGCTGTAGGTCATGGGGTGGCGGTCGGCGGGAAAGAGGCGGGCATGATAACCCGATCGACCTTTGATTCGGTGGTCTCTGTCAGGTCGTCATCGCGAACAGGCTCGCTCCCACAGCGTTTTGCATCTTTTGTGAGAGCGAGCCTGCTCGCGAAAGCTGCGCACCGGATTCAGAGACTGAACCCGCCATCCAGCGGAATGATATTGCCGGTCATATAGGCACCCGCCGTGCTCGCCAGGCTGATCGCCAATGCCGCCATCTCTTCCTCGCGCCCCCAACGCTTCATCGGGATAAGCGCGGTGTCCTGCGCCATCGCTTGTTCATCATTGCCAATATGCTGGGTCATCTTGCTGGGGAAGCGTCCAGGCGCAATCACGTTGATGTTGATGTGCTGGCCTACCAGTTCCCGGGCTAGGATCCGCGACAATTGATGCAACGCGGCCTTGCTGGGACCGTAGGCATACGCCTGTTCCCCGAAGGATGAAATCCCGGCCACCGAGCCGATGTTGATGACCCGTGCCGGATTCGCCGGTGAGCCGGCCTTGCGCAGCAGTGGCAAGAGTTGCTGGATGCAGTTGAATACAGATGTCACGTTGAGTTGCATCACCTTTTCCCAACCCTTTACCGGATAGCTTTCCAGCGGTGCGCCCCAGGTGGTGCCGGCATTGTTGACCAGAATGTCGAGATGGGCGATCCGCTCGCCCAGGCGCGTGACCAGTTGCTGCACGCCTTCTTCGGTCGAAAGGTTGGCCGCGATGCCATGGCAGCGGCCGGACGTACCGAGCTCCTGAGCCGTTTGCAGGCAGGCTTCGGCATCACGGGCGCAGACATACACGGTGGCGCCCGCCTCGACGTAGGCCTTGGCGATCATTTTGCCGATGCCACGGGTGCCGCCGGTGACCAGGGCGGTGCGACCTTGCAGGGAAAAGTAGGGATGCATGGCGTGTCCTGAGAGCTGAGGTCTTTACACCCTAGTCGTCGGCCGCGAAAAGCGGAGCCACTATTTTTGTGCGGAATGAGCGGCCATATGGGGTGGCTCGCTGGCATTGGCGATCTCCCGGCCGCATTCGCCAGCAAGCTGTGCTCCTACAGGGCACGCCAGTCGCTCAAGTCAGGCGGTTATTGCGGGCGTACCCGCAGGGTGAGCCCCTTGAGGAAGTTGCGCAGCAACTGGTCGCCGCAGGGGCGGTAGTTGGTGTGGCCAACCTTGCGGAACAGTGCGCTCAGTTCAGGTTTGGACACAGGAAAGTCTGCAGCCTTGAGGATCGCGTGCAGGTCGTCTTCCTTGAGTTCGAAGGCCACGCGCAGCTTCTTGAGGATGATGTTGTTGGTCACTGGCACTTCGATGGGCATTGGCGCACGGCTGTCGTCCTTGCCGCGCTTGAAGATCACCAGACCGTCGAGAAAGTACGCCATGACTTCGTCCGGGCAGCGTACGAAGCCTTCCTCGTCCTCCTCTTTCTTGTCGAGGTACTTCACCACGTCTTCCAGAGTGACGGTCATGCCACCCAGCTTGATGATTTCGACGACTTTCCTGTCGCTGATGTCGAGCATGTAGCGCACGCTGCGCAAAACGTCGTTATGAGTCATGTGTACGGTCCTGATATTCAGCTGTGGCGTCGCGGCTGTGCGTGGCGCCGAATGAGAGGGCGTGAAAAGCTTCAGAACTTTTCTTTGCCGGACAGGTAGCGCCATTGACCGAGCGGTACCTTGCCGATGGAAACACCGCCGATGCGGATACGGCGAATGCCGACGACCTTGAGGCCAACGCCTTCGCAGAGCTGTGCGATGAGCCCCGGTTGCGGGTTCTTCATGGCGAAGCGCAGGCGGTTTTCGTTTTGCCAGCTGGCTTTGACCGGCGGCATTTCCTTGCCCTTGTACTTCAGGCCGTGTTGCAGGCGGTTAAGGCCATGCTCGACCATATGGCCTTCGACCTCGACCACGTACTCCTGCTCGATCCGGCTCGCGTCGGCGGTCAGCTTGCGCAGCACCTTCCAGTCCTGAGTGAACACCAACAGGCCGCTGGCATTGGGTTGCAGGTCGGCGCTGACGGTCAGTCGCAGGAAGTGTCCCCGCAGGGGGCGTTTGCCGAAACGATGTTCTTCGCTGAGGGTCTCGGCATTGAGCGAGCGCATGGCCGTGTCGGTGTCCATGCCGGCCGGCACATTGAGCAGCAGGGTCACCGGTTCTGGCGCGGTGGCCTTGGCGTCCTTGTCGAGCTCGACTTTCTGGGTGTCGACCTTGAACTGCGGCTCATCGATGACCTGGCCGTCGACAGTGACCCAGCCACCCTCGATGAACAGCTCTGCCTCCCGACGAGAGCAGCCGACAAGTTCGATGAGGCGTTTGGAGAGTCGAATCGGGTCAGTCATGTTGGGGCCGTTATAAAAAAAGATGGGCATTGTACCTGCCTGGCACGGGTAAATCGCGACTCCATTTCGGCACTGTTGCTTTGGTGGGAGCTGGCTTGCCTGCGATGGCGTCACCTCGGTGCTGTTGAAAGTCCGCAGCGCCTGCATCGCCGGCAAGCCGGCTCCCACAGTATTTGTGTTGTGTCAGGCATTGCGCGCTTTTTGCTGGGGCTGGCGATAACGCATATGCAGCAACGGATACGGTTGTCCCATGCCATCGACCTCCGAGCGACCGATCACCTCGAACCCCTGCTTGAAGTAAAACCCCAGCGCTTGCGGGTTTTGTTCGTTGACGTCCAGTTCATCGGCATTGAGGTGCTCCATGGCGTAGCGCAGCAACTGCTTGCCCAACCCCTGGCCACGATGCGCCGGATCAATGAACAGCATTTCTATCTTGCCCGCCGCGACACCGGCGAATCCGGTGATGCGATGGTGCGGGTCCTTCGTGCAAATGAGCATCACTGCGTCGAGGTAGCGGCTCAGTACAAGATTCTTCAGCAGTTCGATGTAGCTGTCCGGCAAAAAGTCATGAGTGGCGCGCACTGACGCTTCCCAGACCCGTGTCAGTTCTTCGTAGTCGCTGTATTTCGGCGTATGAATGACCGAATGTTGGCGCATGGCCGGCTGCTCCCTGGTGCTGGTCGTGATTTCTTTGAAACAGGCGAGTCCTTTCTCCCACAAAACGATAGCCGTAAAAAAGCCCCGCATCTCGTCATGAGAGCGGGGCTTTTCATATTTTTTGCGTTTAGATCTGTTCGGCCCAGAGGTCGTATTCGTCGGCGTCGGTCACTTTGCACCAGACCTTGTCGCCCGGCTTGAGGTTGCTGCCGTTGTCGATGAACACGTTGCCGTCGATTTCCGGGGCATCGAAGAAGCAGCGGCCGACAGCGCCTTGCTCGTCGACTTCATCGACCAGTACTTCGATTTCACGGCCGATGCGCATTTGCAGACGTGCCGCGCTGATGGCCTGCTGGTGCGCCATGAAGCGCTCCCAGCGATCCTGCTTGACATCATCCGGCACGACTTCCAGGTCCAGATCGTTAGCCGGTGCACCCTCGACCGGCGAGTACTGGAAGCAGCCGACGCGGTCGAGCTGGGCTTCGGTCAGCCAGTCCAGCAGGTACTGGAAGTCCTCTTCGGTTTCTCCCGGGAAGCCGACGATGAAGGTCGAGCGGATGATCAGGTCCGGGCAGATTTCGCGCCAGTTCTTGATCCGCGCCAGGGTCTTGTCCTCGAACGCCGGGCGTTTCATCGACTTGAGCACCTTGGGGCTCGCGTGCTGGAACGGGATGTCCAGGTACGGCAGGATCTTGCCGGCGGCCATCAACGGGATCAGTTCATCCACGTGCGGGTACGGGTAAACGTAGTGCAGGCGAACCCAGACACCGAGAGTGCTCAGGGCTTCGCAGAGTTCGGTCATGCGGGTTTTCACCGGCGCGCCGTTCCAGAAACCGGTGCGGTACTTCACGTCGACGCCGTAGGCGCTGGTGTCCTGGGAGATCACCAGCAGTTCCTTGACGCCGGACTTGACCAGGCGCTGGGCCTCGTCGAGCACGTCACCGACCGGACGGCTGACCAGTTTGCCGCGCATCGACGGGATGATGCAGAAGCTTCAGCTGTGGTTGCAGCCTTCGGAAATCTTCAGGTAGGCGTAGTGGCGCGGGGTCAGCTTGATCCCTTGCGGCGGCACCAGGTCGATCAGCGGGTTGTGATCCTGTTTCGGCGGTACGACTTCGTGTACCGCGCTGACCACCTGCTCGTATTGCTGCGGGCCGGTGACGGCCAGCACGCTCGGGTGTACTTCGCGGATGTTGCCTTCTTCGACGCCCATGCAGCCGGTCACGATGACCTTGCCGTTTTCCTTGATGGCTTCGCCGATCACTTCCAGGGATTCGGCTTTGGCCGAATCGATGAAGCCGCAGGTATTGACCACGACCACATCGGCGTCCTGATAGGTGGACACGACGTCATAGCCTTCCATGCGCAGCTGGGTCAGGATGCGCTCGGAGTCGACCAGTGCTTTGGGGCAACCCAGGGATACGAAACCAACCTTTGGATTGGCCGGCGCAGGAGTGGTGGACATGTCTAACCTCGGTATAGGTAGTGCCCTCGGCCTCGTGGGCGGGGCGACAGACGGACGCTTGGAGGCGTCTCTGATCAAAAAGTGCGCAATTCTAGCGATGGTAAGCGCACTTGACCAGCTTTATGCAGGGAAATACGACGAGTGCTGCGCTATGCTTCGCGCCGTTGGGCTTTACCAATTTTTTACAGTCAACAAATCGTCTGTAACTTGAAGTAAAACAGCGCATGCTGCACGACAAGGCATAGTGCTATTCCAGGGTAGTCCGGGTCCGGGTAGTAGGAGTGGTGGATGGGTCAGGCAAGTAGTCACGCGGCGGGCGTCGGGCATTCGACGGCGAATCCGATCGGCATGCTGGTCGCCGCGGTCGGGGTTGTGTATGGCGACATCGGCACGAGTCCGTTGTACACCCTCAAGGAAGTGTTCTCCGGTGGTTATGGTGTACCGGTCAATCATGATGGCGTGTTGGGGATCCTGGCGCTGATCTTCTGGTCGCTGATCTGGGTCGTGTCGATCAAGTACATGATGTTTGTCCTGCGCGCCGACAACCAGGGCGAGGGCGGGATCATGGCCCTGACTGCGCTGGCCCGGCGGGCGGCGGGAGGGCGTGCCAAGCTGCGTACGCTGTTGGTGGTTTGCGGGCTGATCGGTGCAGCGCTGTTCTACGGCGACAGCATGATCACGCCGGCGATTTCGGTTCTGTCGGCGATTGAAGGCCTGGGGTTGGCGTTCGAGGGGATCGACCACTGGGTGGTGCCGCTGTCGCTGGTGGTGCTGGTCGGGTTGTTTCTGATTCAAAGCCACGGCACTGCGCGCATCGGCATTCTGTTCGGGCCGATCATGGTCACCTGGTTCGTGGTGCTCGGCGCCTTGGGTGTCAACGGCATTCTGCAGCATCCTGAAGTGCTGCAGGCGATCAATCCTGTATGGGGGGTGCGTTTCTTCCTCGATCATCCTGGCATGGGCGTGGCCATCCTCGGTGCCGTGGTGCTGGCGTTGACCGGTGCCGAAGCGCTGTATGCCGACATGGGGCACTTCGGTCGCAAGCCGATTGCCCGTGCGTGGTTCCTCCTGGTGTTGCCGGCGCTGGTGCTGAACTATTTCGGTCAGGGGGCGCTGTTGCTCGGTGATCCTGAGGCCGCTCGCAACCCGTTCTATCTGCTTGCGCCAAGCTGGGCGTTGATTCCGTTGGTCGGCCTGTCGACGATGGCCACGGTGATTGCCTCGCAGGCGGTGATTTCCGGTGCATTCTCCCTGACTCGCCAGGCGATCCAGCTCGGTTACATTCCGCGCATGCATATCCGGCACACCTCCAGTGCCGAACAGGGCCAGATCTACATCGGCGCGGTGAACTGGTCGCTGATGGTCGGCGTTATTCTGCTGGTCATCGGGTTCGAGTCTTCCGGCGCCCTGGCCTCGGCCTACGGTGTCGCAGTGACCGGTACCATGCTGATGACCACCATTCTGGTGTCAGCAGTCATCTTGCTGCTGTGGAAGTGGCCACCGATCTTCGCGGTGCCGGTGCTGGTTGGCTTCCTGCTGGTCGATGGCCTGTACTTCGCCGCCAACGTGCCCAAAATCGTGCAGGGCGGTGCCTTCCCCGTCGTCGCGGGCTTGGCTTTGTTTGTGCTGATGACCACCTGGAAACGCGGCAAGCAGTTGCTGGTGGAGCGTATCGACGAAGGTGGTCTGCCGTTGCCGATTTTCATCAGCAGTATTGCCGTCCAGCCGCCGCATCGCGTACAGGGCACCGCGGTGTTCCTGACCGCGCGACCGGACGCCGTGCCCCACGCGTTATTGCACAACCTGCTGCATAACCAGGTGCTGCACGAGCAAGTGGTGCTGTTGACGGTGGTTTATGAAGATATCCCGCGGGTGCCGCCGAGCCGGCGCTTCGAGGTCGATTCCTACGGCGAGGGGTTCTTCCGGGTGATTCTGCATTTCGGTTTCACCGACGAGCCGGACGTGCCGCAGGCCCTGAAGCTTTGCCCACTCGATGAGCTGGATTTCAGCCCGATGCGCACCACGTACTTCCTCAGCCGCGAGACGGTCATCGCCTCCAAGCTCGAGGGCATGTCGCGCTGGCGCGAGGGGTTGTTCGCCTTCATGTTGCAGAACGCCAACGGTAACCTGCGCTTCTTCAACCTCCCGTTGAACCGGGTGATCGAGTTGGGTACTCAGGTCGAGATGTAACCCTCGATTCTGTAGGAGCGAGCATGCTCGCGATGGGCTCGACAGCTCCGCGGGGTATCAGGTTTCCCGCGTTATCGTTGACGACCATCGTGAGCATGCTCACTCCTACAGGTTAAGAGCAGGAATGAAAAAGCCCCTGCAATCCAAAGATTGCAGGGGCTTTTTGTTTTCTGCCGGATCACTCTGCGGCGGCGGTTTCCTTGGCCTGGCGCTTCTCGATGATGTCCACCAGGCGTTTGGCCAGCGCCGGGTAGTTTTCGTCGAAGTGATGGCCGCCGGGCAGTTTCATCGCTTCGCCCACCGCCGTCTTGTCGGTGCAGCCGCTTTCATCGGTTTCCTCTTCACCGTAGATGCACACCACTTTGTCGGCGGGCAGCTTGGCCATTTCCGGGCCGGTGGCGGCTTCCTTGCCGGCGTTGCCGAGCCAGCCTTCAACTTCGATTTCGAAGCTGCCGGTGCGGGCAAAGGCCAGCAGGATGATTGCGTCGACGCGATTCTGTTCCGATTCGGCCAAACGGTTGTAGATGGCCGGCAAAACATCCGCACCAAACGAGTAACCGGTCAGGATGAAGCGCTTGGTGCCCCATTTTTGCCGGTAGTGCTGCATCAGCTCGGCCAGGTCCAGTGCGCTTTGCTCCGGGCTCTTGTGCTGCCAGTAGTAGCGCAGGGTGTCGATGCCGACCACCGGGTAGCCGATCTTGGCCATTTCGCCCGCCACGTCGCGGTCGAGGTCGCGCCAGCCGCCGTCACCGGACAGGAACAGGGTCACGGTGTCCTGGGCCTGGCCCGCGGGTACTTCGACAACCGGGATCTGCAGGCCACCGGCGGCTTTGTCGCCACCG
This sequence comes from Pseudomonas sp. NPDC089569, assembly GCF_050280625.1. Lineage (NCBI taxonomy): Bacteria > Pseudomonadati > Pseudomonadota > Gammaproteobacteria > Pseudomonadales > Pseudomonadaceae > Pseudomonas > Pseudomonas sp. NPDC089569. The sequence continues at coordinate 116 of NZ_JBNNVQ010000122.1, read as the reverse complement.
ACGAGGATCTTGCGCAGTTCGTTGTTCAGGACCTGTGGCAGGTTGTTATCGTAGTCGGTGTTGCTGGTTTCGGCGTTGGGCTGGTCGCGTACGATGCCCGCTCTGGTGTCGTGAGG
>NZ_JBNNVQ010000121.1:0-16510 GCF_050280625.1 Pseudomonas sp. NPDC089569 | reverse complement strand
CACACACCGCGCAAAAAGAAGACAAACCGACGATTCTGGCGCGCAGCCTGGCCGCCGCGATCAGCGCCGGCGACAGTCAGTTGGGTATGCTGATCGGCAACCACAACATCCTGATCAGCAACCCGCGCGACTTGCCGGCGATGGTCAAGGAACTGTCGAAGTGGAAGTTCAGCGGTTTCGTCGGCCTCAATACCCTGTTCGTGGCGCTGTGCAATAACGAAGGCTTCCGCAAGCTGGATTTCTCGGCGCTCAAGGTGACCCTGTCCGGCGGCATGGCCCTGCAACTGGCGGCGGCCGAGCGTTGGAAGGCGGTGACCGGTTGCGGCATCTGCGAAGGTTACGGCATGACCGAAACCAGCCCGGTGGCCACGGTCAACCCGATCCAGAACATCCAGATCGGCACTATCGGCATTCCCGTGCCGTCGACACTGTGCAAAGTCGTCAACGATGCCGGTATCGAGCAACCGATGGGCGAAATCGGCGAGCTGTGTGTGAAAGGTCCGCAGGTCATGAAAGGCTACTGGCAGCGTCAGGAAGCCACCGATGAGATCCTCGACAGCGAAGGCTGGTTGAAGACCGGTGACATCGCATTGATCCAGCCTGATGGCTACATGCGCATCGTCGATCGCAAGAAGGACATGATCCTGGTCTCGGGCTTCAACGTGTACCCCAATGAGCTGGAAGACGTGCTGGCGACGCTGCCGGGTGTGCTGCAATGCGCAGCCATCGGTGTGCCCGACGAGAAGTCGGGTGAGGCGATCAAGATTTTCATCGTCGCAAGACCTGGCGTGACCCTGACCAAGGAGCAGGTGATGGAGCACATGCGCGCCAACGTCACCGGTTACAAGGTCCCGCGTGCCGTGGAGTTCCGCGATGCGCTGCCGACCACCAACGTCGGCAAGATCCTGCGCCGTGAACTGCGTGATGAAGAGCTGAAAAAGATCAACGCGAAGAAAACCACCGCGTAAAACAAAAAGCCCCGCAGATGCGGGGCTTTTTGTTGGCAGTGACCTGATCGTTCCCACGCTCCGCGTGGTAACGCATCCCGGGACGCTCTGCGTCCCAACGGCGGACGCAGAGCGTCCGGGGCGGCATTCCCACGCGGAGCGTGGGAACGATCAGTGCAAAGAGTGGGTGTTATTGGCGGAAGGACGCGAAATTGACGTTGGTGCCCGCCGGGCGCATGTCCTGCAGGTAGGAGTCCTTGTCGGCGCTCAGCTCCAGGCTCAGGGCCGCCTTGCGTTTGCCCTGGTTGCGTACCACCAGGCCTTCCATCTTCTCGCGCAGGAATACCGTCGGCACTTTCAGGTGCAGCAATTCGTCGGTAGCCGGGGTGTGCATCAGCAGGTGAATCCACTCGTACTGCCCGACAGCCAGACGCGACACCGGGATATCGAACCACCAGATGTTGCGGTTACGGTTCAGTTCGGTGAAGTGGCAGTTGTTGACGCCCAGCACCGCTCCACCGAGTTCCAGGTTCCTGCGGGCAATGGCCTGCTTTTTATCGAGTTTCATAACATTCCTACGGGGTTGAATCTTCAGCACCAGGGACTGAATACGTTGCGCATTCTCGGAGTTTGCCGGGCAAACATAAAGCCTGACGTGCACTGAGCGATGAAATACCGCGGTTGAAATAAATGAAACTCCCTGCAAACCGCCCCGGTCAACCCTGTGTAACGACATTCCCCGACCAGTGTTCACAGGAGAATCACCATGGGCAGCACAAGCGATAAAGTCAAAGGCATGGCCAATGAGGCGGTGGGCAACGTCAAGCAAGGCGTGGGCAAGGCCACCGACAATGAAAGGCTGCGTTCCGAAGGCGTGATGCAGGAAAAGAAAGGTGAGGCGCAGCAAGCGCTCGGCAAAGCCAAGGATGCGCTCAAAAAAGGCATCGACAAGGCCTGACCGGGCCTTGGTTGGCCTTTAATGAAAGGTAGGAGCGGCCATCTCCGGATGGCCGTTTTTGTGTCGGTCTGAACTTGGCACCGGAAATTGTTTCAAAGGCGCCAGGTAGAGTAATTTGATCAAAGGGAACGGTCCCTGAGTCGCCAAGACTTCCACCCAATCCTGCATGCGGCGAATGGAGACGCGAATGATTTTCCCGGACATGAGAGGCCTGCCTCTGCACCGTGTGATGGTGCGCACGGTCACCGAGTTCGTCGAGGACGAGATGTCGACCTATGCCTCGGCGCTGGCTTATCAGATGTTGTTCTCGCTGTTTCCCTTCATCCTGTTCCTGATCGCCCTGATCGGCTTCCTGCATCTGCCGGATTTCTTTTCCTGGCTGCGCCTGCAATCGGAACTGGTGCTGCCGCCGCAGGCGCTGGAGCAGGTCAACCCGGTGATCGACCAGCTCCAGCAGTCCAAGGGCGGCTTGCTGTCGGTGGGTATCGTGATTGCCCTGTGGACGGCCTCGGCCGGTGTGCGGCTGATGATGAGCGCGATGAATGCCGCCTATGACGTGGTCGAAGGGCGGCCGATCTGGAAGCGTTTTCCGCTGTCGATCATCTACACCGTCGGCATCGCCGGCATGTTGCTGGCGGCGGCGGCGCTGATGGTGCTGGGGCCGCAGGTGATGGGCTGGATCGCCTCGCAGGTCGGCCTTGAGGACTTCATCGTCACGGTCTGGACCATCGCCCGCTGGCCAGTGATCGTGATTCTGTTGATGGTGGCCGTGGCGCTGATCTATTACGTCATGCCCGACGTCAAACAGGAGTTCCGCTTTATCACCCCCGGCTCGGTGCTGGCGGTGGTGGTGTGGATCATCGCATCGCTGGGCTTCGGTTTGTACGTCAAGGAGTTCGCCAACTACAACGCCATGTATGGCAGTATCGGCGCGATCATCGTGCTGCTGCTGTACTTCTATATTTCTGCAGCGGTGCTGCTGCTCGGCGCGGAGATGAATGCGGTGATCGAGCACATGTCGCGCACAGGCAAGGATCCGGGCGAGAAGGTCGCCGGCGAGCACGGTCCCGGCCATGAGCCAAAACACCACGTCTCGGGACTGGGGCGCGATCATTCCATCAAACCGACCATTGACGAAACCTGACCATGATTCGTGAAATCCTGAAAATGGGCGATGAACGTCTGTTGCGCATCGCCCCGCCGGTACCTGCCGAAATGTTCGACAGCCCCGAGTTGTGGCAACTGATCGACGACATGTTCCAGACCATGGAAAGCGTCGGCGGCGTCGGCCTGGCCGCGCCGCAGATCGGTGTCGACCTGCAGCTGGTGATCTTCGGCTTCGACCACAGCGAGCGTTATCCCGACGCCGAAGCCGTGCCACAGACTATCCTGATCAACCCGCTGATCACCCCGTTGAGCCCCCTGATGGAAGAGGGTTTCGAAGGCTGTCTGTCGGTGCCTGGTTTGCGCGGCGCCGTGGATCGCTATCAACACATTCGCTATGAAGGAGTCGACCCCAAGGGCGAGCCCATCGTGCGGGTCGCCTCGGGGTTCCATGCGCGGGTGGTGCAGCATGAGTGCGATCACCTGATCGGTCGTCTGTACCCGTCGCGGATTGCCGATTTCAGCAAGTTCGGGTTTACCGCAGTCATGTTTCCCGACCTCGATCCCAACGCCGACGACTGAGTCACCACCGTTGTTCACTTATGTCGACTGCAGGCCCATGGCAATCATCGGTTTGTTGCGCGCGTAGCGGCTCAAGCGCTCGGCCATGGCGTAGGGCATTGGCGGATCGAAGGCAAAACCGCGCCGCTCGTAGAAACCGCGCAAATCCGGATGGCAGAACAGCCATACAGGTTGTTCGAGCCCCTTGACCGCCTCGGCGATCAGCGCCGCCGCGACGCCCTGTTCGCGACAGGTCGGATCGACAAACAACCCCGTGAGCCAATGGCCACCCGACACCGAGCGCAAACAGAGCGCCGCGATGATTTCTTCGCGGCGGGCCACCCACAATTGCGCATCGCGAACCGCCTTCATCGACGATTGGTGGGCGCGGTAGAACTTGTTCATCAAGGGCCAGAGTGGCTCGTCAAGGCGGCTGTAGTGGGTGGTGGACATTGGGTTTGATCGTCGTCGCGCAAAACGCGGGATTATAAAACACCGGGGCGCATAAATAATCTGCATGAAATCGCCGCGTCGTTGCACAGAAGGGTATTGGTTAACCATTCGAGCAACGCCATGCCCCATTACTTCGATAACGTCCACCGAGAAGAAATCGAAACCCTGCGCCGACGCCTGACGGCCCGCACCGAGTGGCCGACCTGGCTGCTGTTGATCGGTGTGTACAGCGCCTGGTTCGCGCTTGTCCTGTACAGCGAGGTGCTGGGGCTGTGGTGCAGCACGCTGTTGCTGATTCCTCTGCTGGTGCTCTGGTTGTCCCTGCAACATGAATTGCTGCACGGCCATCCAACCCGTTGGCCTGCCCTGAACAAGATCCTGGGGTACGCTCCATTCGCCGTGTGGTATCCCTACACGCTGTATCGCGACAGCCATTTGCTGCATCACCGTGACGAGGACCTGACTCTTCCCGGCCTTGACCCTGAAAGCCGTTACCTCAGCATCGAGCACTGGCAGCGCAGTTCGCTGTTCGAGCAGGGCCTGCACTGGCTGAACAAAACCGTGCTCGGCCGTTTCGCCATGGGAGCGCCACTGGCGCTTGTGGGGTTGGCCAGGGAGGAACTGCAACGACTCAAGCGCGGTGACCGCCAGGCCTGGTCGATGTGGCTCTGCCATGGCGCACTGACCTTGCTGATGTTGCTGTTCATTGCCCGTTACAGCCTGTTGCCGGTATGGCATTACCTGCTGCTGATCAGTGTGCCGGCGCTGTCGGTCGCCATGATTCGTTCCTACTATGAACACCGTCCCCACGCGGTACCGCAACAGCGCACCGTGCTCAACGAAGCGGCATGGCCCTGGCGCTGGCTGTTTCTCAATCTCAACCTGCACCTGGTGCATCATGACTTGCCGGGCCTGCCCTGGTACGACTTGCCGCGTGCCTATCGCGAGCGTCGCGAGCAATGGCTGGCGCGCAGCGGCGGGTTTCTGGTACGGGGCTATGGTCAGTTGTGGCGCGAGTATGGATTGAAGGCAATCGACAGTCCGCAGCACCCGTTTCATTGAGTGAAAACGGGCTCACCTGTGGGAGCGAGCCTGCTCGCGATGACGGCTGGTCAGTTACCTTCACCAGCGTTTGAGATGACGCTATCGCGAGCAGGCTCGCTCCCACAGTGGGGTACTTTGAGGTACGGGAGAATTTCTGATGACTCAACGCTTCGCCGAACTGCTGATGTATGTAGCGCCCGAACCCGTCCGCCAAGCCAACGAACGCTGGCTGGCGGCGATTCTCGAGCGCATGCACATCACCCGCCGCAATGCCGACGGCCTGTCGTTGACGCAACTCTGGCGATCACCCCATTTGTTTCTCACCCAAACCTGTGGTTACCCGCTGATGACCGCGTTGCGCGGCCAGGTCCGGGTACTGGGGCGTCCACGCTATGAACTGCCGGACAGCAGCGGCGGCAATCATTGCAGCCTGCTGATGAGTCGCGCCGATGACCCGCGTCGGACCCTGCCGGAGTTTTACGGCAGCCGCGGCGTGATCAACGGTGAAGATTCCAACAGCGGCATGAACCTGCTGCGTCATCGCCTGGCGCCGCTGCACCGTGACGGGCAGTTCTTCAGTCGGGTCGATATCAGTGGCAGTCATCGGGAGAGCCTGCGCCGGTTGCGCGAAGACAGGTCGGATCTGGCAGCCATCGACAGCGTGACCTTCGCCTTGCTTGCCCGTTACGCCGAGACGGAAGTGGCGGGGCTACGGATTGTCGCGCGCAGTGCCTTCAGCCCGACCCTGCCGTACATCACTGCGGCCAGCGTCAGCTGTGATCAGGCGCAAGCCATTCGGCAGGTGATGAATCAGGCGCTGAGCGAATTGCCGGATGTGGCAGACGTCCTTGGGTTGCGTGAAGTGATGCCGGCGACCGAAGAGGACTATCGGGTCATTCTCGACTATCAACATAAAGCTGAAGCATTGGGGTATAAGCGGCTGCACTGATATATTCATTTGTGGAATATAAAAATGAATTTTAAATATTATTAATGCATAAGGCTCCTTGCTAGGATCGCGCCACCGGACCACCGGACATTCAGCGACCCCTGACCTTTGGAGCCTCTATGTCCGGCACCGATGTATCCCCTCGCAACGACCTGGGCGGATTGTTTCGTACCCACTATCCCTGGCTGTGTGCCTGGCTGCGTCAGCACCTGGGGACCAGCGCCGAAGATATTGCCGCCGAAGCTTTTTTGCAGTTGCTCCAGGCACCGGGACCGATCCATGAGCCTCGTGCCTGGTTGACCACCATTGCCCGGCGATTGATCTATCGGCTCTGGTGCCGTCGCGACCTGGAGCGCCGATACGTCGATCAGTCGCAACAGGCCGATCGACTTTCAACATCTTCCCCCGAAGAACTGGTGCAACTGACTCAGGCGTTGCAGGACCTGGACCGCACGTTGGCGCGTTTGCCGGCGAAGGTCAGGCAAGCCTTTCTGCTCTCGCGGGTCGACGGCCTGACCTACCCGCAAATCGCAGCCGAACTGGGCATTTCCCTGCGTTCGGTGAGTGTCTACATGACCCGTTCCCAGGCTTTGTGCGCACGGCACAGCGCCAATCAATCCCTGAACTTTCCCCGACACGACAAGAGGTCCGCATGAGATCGATCAAAACCCTGCTCGGCAGTTCGCTGCTGGCCCTGAGCCTGCTGGCCAGCCAGGCACCGGCAACGGAAAAAAACTCGCCCATTCATTTTGGTGACATCACCTGGGAAAGCGGCAGCCTGATCACCGAGATCCTGCGGGTCATCGTCGAGAAGGGCTACGGCTATCCGACCGACACCTTGCCGGGCAGTACCGTCAGCCTTGAGGCGGCGCTGGCCAAAAACGACATTCAAGTCATCGGTGAAGAGTGGGCCGGGCGCAGTCCGGCGTGGGTCAAGGCCGCAGGGGAAGGCAAAGTGTTCGGCCTGGGGGACACGGTCAAGGGCGCGACCGAAGGCTGGTGGGTACCGGAATACGTGATCAAGGGCGACGCGGAGCGCGGCATCAAAGCCTCGGCGCCGGAACTGAAGTCCGTCGCGGATCTGGCCAGGTACAAGGATGTGTTCCGCGACCCCGAAGACCCCAGTCGCGGGCGCTTCCTCAACAGCCCGACCGGCTGGACGTCGGAAATCGTCAACAGCCAGAAACTCAAGGCTTACGACCTGACGCAAAGCTTCGTCAACTTTCGTACCGGTTCCGGCGCGGCGCTGGATGCGGAGGTGGCGTCGTCGATCCGTCGCGGCAAACCGGTGCTGTTCTACTACTGGTCGCCGACACCGCTGCTGGGACGCTACAAACTGGTGAAACTCGAAGAGCCACCGTTCGACGCCGAGGCCTGGAAAACCCTGGCCGACGCCAGCAACCCCAATCCCAAGGGCACCCGTTCGATGCCGGCCAGCTTGACCATCGGCGTGTCCGCGCCGTTCAAAGTGCAGTATCCGGAGCTGGTGGCATTCTTCGAGAAGGTTGACCTGCCCATCGACCTGCTGAACCGGACGCTGGGGCAAATGAGTGAAACAAGGCAGAAGCCGCGCGAGGTTGCACAACTGTTCCTGCGCGAACAACCGCAGGTGTGGCGTGCCTGGGTGCCGGCGCCAGTAGCGACCCGGGTTACCGAAAGCCTTTGAGAGGATTGCATCGGTCGAGGCTGTCACTTGTGACAGTAGACAGCCTGACATGAAGTTTGGATTCTGTGCTTGCGATCTCTCTACCTCAAAAGCGTGGAGTTCAAGATGACATTCAAATGGCTGACGATCCTCGCCGTTGCCGGTGTCTGTGTTGGCGCCGGTTTTTTTCTTTACGCAGGAGACGAGTCGAATAAACAAAACAAATACGTCATCTTCAATCCCCCGCCGACTGCCGCACAGAAGACCCTGGATCAGTTTCCAATCGATCGACAGTTTCCGAGAGAGGCGGGGGCAAAACAGGGGCGTTCCAACCGGTCTTCTTTTGATCAATGAGCTTTGTTACAGCGCCTGTCCAATGTGAATAAGTTGGGTTTACCCGAGTGTTTGGAACCCGTTCTCAGTCACTTCATCGCTGAACCGATTTTGTCCTCAATGCTGGCCGACTAGTGGCCTTGCTTAGCCTTTTGGGCTGTCTATGCTGATTCGTAACTAAGTATTTCGACCGTGCACGGATGATCCGCGCGGCGATCGCAAGAGTGCGCAATCCAAGGCATCGAAACAGACCAACAGGGAGCCGTCCGTTAAATGGATTTTTCTTTTGAGCGCGTTAGGGCTTGCCCGGTATCGGGCTATCAAGAGAAGGATGTCTTGATGGGGACGTCGCAATAAGGACCCCTCCGATCGAACATCATTAATCACCTGACAAGTCCCTTCCTTGAAGGGGCGCGTGTACCTGTTCCATGGAACGTAGTGGTGGATTTGAAAGACCGGCAACTTTCATAAATCAAAAGATCGCGCTGAAGGTGATACGACAATGTTCAACCTACATCACAAGGCTGACCTGCTGGAAATCGAACGATTCAGCTGCGCGCTGACCGAAGCCAACGCCAAGTTGGCGGCCATCAGCCGTTCGATGGCGATGATTGAATTCACACCGGAAGGCATCGTGATCGATGCCAACGAGAATTTCTGCAATGCCATGGGCTACAGCGCCGACGAAGTGCGTGGCAAACATCACAGGATCTTTTGTGAGGAGGCGTTTTACCGCAGCGAGGACTACGCCCGGTTGTGGCGGGATCTGGCGCGGGGCGAGGCGCTCAGCGGGACCTTTTTGCGCCTGGACAAGCGCGGCCGGGAAATCTGGCTGGAGGCCAGCTACATGCCGGTGTTCGGGGCCGACCGGCAGGTGACGAGCGTGATCAAGGTGGCCACCGATATCAGCGCCAGGGTCAACAAGGAACACGAAAACGAAAGCATGCTCTCCGCCATCGGGCGCTCCATGGCCGTGATCGAGTTCACGCCCGAAGGCCGGGTCATCAAGGCGAACGAAAACTTCCTGAAAACCATGCAGTACTCGCACAACGAAGTGGTGGGCCAGCACCACAGCCTGTTTTGCCACCGTACCGAATCGGAATCCCAAGGCTATAAAAATTTCTGGGCCTCGCTCAATCGCGGCGAATATCACTCCCATCGCTTCGAACGCAGAAACAAGCAAGGCCAGACCGTATTTCTCGAAGCGTCCTATAACCCGCTGTTCGACGCCAAAGGACGGCTGTACAAGGTGGTGAAGTTTGCCAGCGACATCACCGACCAGATGACCACCCTGCAAACCGCCGCCGAATCGGCCCACAGCACCTCGGTGCAAAACGATGCCTGCGCGCGTAAGGGCTCGGAGGTGGTGCAGCAGACCGTGCAGATCATCCAGGACATTTCCAAGGACTTGAACCAGGCTGCGCTGAGCATCGATGCGGTCAGCAAACAGTCCGACATCATCGGCACCATCGTGCAGACCATTCGCGGCATTGCCGATCAGACCAACCTGCTGGCGCTCAACGCCGCCATCGAGGCGGCCCGTGCCGGCGAACACGGGCGCGGTTTTGCCGTGGTGGCCGATGAAGTGCGCAGCCTCGCCGCACGTACCAGTCAGGCGACGCTGGAGATTGTCGAGGTGGTGCGCAAGAACCATGACTTGTCGTTGAGTGCGGTAACGAGCATGCAATCGAGCCTGAGCCGAACGGGGCTCGGGGTGGAACTGGCGAACGAGGCGGGGGAGGTGATTCTGGAAATCCAGCAGGGTTCGCGGCATGTGGTGGATGCGATCAGCCAGTTCAACTCGACGCTGCAACTGAACTGAAACCCTGCGCTACCTGTAGGAGCGAGCACGCTCGCGATGGACGATAACGATAACGCGGGTCATCTGAATGACCCCGCCGCCCTCACGTCCTGCGCGAGCATGCCAGCTTGGTTGCATTCGTAGGAGCCAGGCTTGCCGGCGAAGGCGTACCTGAGATCGCTTTCGCCGGCAAGCCGTGCTCCTACGGTCGAGCGGGCGTGCTCTCTGTAGGAGCGAGCCGGCTCCGGGCGGCCCGTGAACAGGCATTTACAGTGCTGTTACAGCGAGGCGAGGAACTTGTCCACCACCTGAGCACCGCCTTTCTCACTGCTGCCGTTTTCCTTGTCAGCTTGCGCCATCTGCATTTTGTCTTTCATGCGATCGGCAATTTCCTGAGCGACCGCCTGCTGTTTCTCCGGCGGCATGGCTTTCAGGTCTTCTTCGGTAATGCCCATCTCTTTCAGGATGCTGTCGCGCAAACGCTGTTCCGGCGTTTTGCTCATGTAGTCCTTGAATTCGGAGGTGGCCGAACTGTCGGTGGATTTGCTGGTGCCGGTCGCGTCGGTGGCTTGCAGATTCACCCGCGTTTTGGCGAAGGCTTCATCCACGTTGTCGCTGATCTTGCTTGCCGAGCTGACTTGCTGGGTGGCGATCTGGGTCGCGGAGTCCTGTACGTCTTTGGTGGCTGCGGTTTGCGCCTGCACATTGTTTTGTAGCGCCTGCGCGATGGCGCTTTGCAGGCCGGCGGCGGCTTCGGCGGTCGCATTTTCGCCAGGACGCTTGGGAAGTGGTGTTACCAGGTTTGGTTTTGAGCTGACCAACATGACGGAAAGACCTTGTGGGCAATGGCGATGCAGGAAGTCAGCAAATTGCGTGCCTCTCTGGAAAGCGCCAACGAAAACAGCGTGTTAGCGCTTTCCTGTCAGTGCGAGTGAGGTGAGCTTCGGCCAGTCTTTGCCGCCGGGCGGCAAGCTAAGGCAAGCCATTGCAGCAATGCTTGAGGAAACCGGGGCGGGGGGCCAGGCGTTTGAAGTAGTCGTCGATGGCCGGGTAGTCGGGACGCTCGCCCGGCGTCATCAGCCAGCGGTTGACGGACAGGCCGATGACGATATCGGCCAGGGTGAATCGGGTCCCGGCGACATACGCCTGGGTAGTGGCAAGTTGATGTTCGAGGATACCCATCTTCTGGTTCCAGCCACGCAGGCTGACTTCGATCCGATGCGGGTCCTGGAACTCTGGATCCTTGCGTACCAGCGCCATGAATGCATAACTCCAGGACGCGTTAAGGTCGGTGGCCTGCCAGTCCATCCACTGCTCCACCCGGGCGCGGGCGGCCGGTTCGGAGGGCAGCAGTTCGGCGTGGTGGTGATGGTGTTTGCCGGCGAGGTAACGGCAAATGGTGTTGGACTCCCAGAGCACTCCTGCTTCATCGATGAGCACCGGAACCTGTGCATTGGGATTGAACCTGAGGAACTCGGGGCTGTGGGTGGAGGCAAACCCGCTGCCCCAGTCCTCGCGCTCATAGGACAGGCCCAGCTCCTCGCACGTCCACAAGACCTTGCGCACGTTGATGGACGAGGCTTTACCGAGAATCTTCAGTGTGTGTTCCATTGCGCTACTCCGTCAGCGAATCAAGGCGTAGGAAAACCATAGTGTGCCTGCCAGCAGTCGACGGCAAGTGTGTAGGAATTGACTGAAGGCAATGGATTTCAGAGGGTTTCTGCGAACTGCGTTTTCTTGCAGTTTTACCTACTGCTACGCCAGAATCCGCCGACTTGTGCGCCTGGTATCCGGACTTTATCGTTTCCGTGTCGCTGCAGATTCAGCGATCGGGTCTAGCAGCCCGGATACTTTAGGCGCATAGCGTCCACCGTTCGTGATCGAATCACGTTATGGCGGCTGTGCGTGGGAAGACCTTCGGGTCTACCAGGTTCTAGAGTCCTGGTCTGCTAGCCCGCGCGTGGCTGCCACCTCAAGCAGCAAATCGTGGCAGTGTCACATCAAGTGCTCTCGCGCACCTTCAACTCAAACCCCATGTCCTGCACCGGCCTGGCCACGGTATTGCCGGCCATCAGGGTCAACATCTGCTCGGCTGCGCGTCGGCCGATGGCCTCGCGGGGCGTGCTGATGCTGCTCAGGCGCGGGACCATGTGGGCCGAGGCGGGCAGGTCGTTGAAGCCGAGAATCGCGACCTGCTCGGGGATTTTGATCCCGTGGCGCATGGCTTCCAGCAGTGCGCCCTGGGCCAGGTCGTCGTTGCCGAAGAAAATGGCATCCACGTCGGGATGGTTGGCCATCATCTGCAGGAACAACTCGCCGCCAAGGCCTACGGAAGACGGGCGGGGCGTCAGCACTTCCAGGGCCGGGTCATACCGGCCGGCCTTTTGCAAGGCGCGGCGATAGCCCTCGCCACGCAGCAACGTACGCTGGTCGAGTTGTGCACCGATGTAGGCCAGGCGCTTGCGGCCACGGGACAGCAAGTGTTCGGCGGCGGTTTCGCCGGCGGCCAGTTGCGAGAAGCCGACGCAGTTGAGCCCGGTGGCACTGTCCAGCTCCATCATGTACACGCACGGGATGTTGCTCGCCTCGATCATCCGGCGCGAACTTTCGGTGCGGTCGAACCCGGTGAGCAGCAAGCCACGCGGCTGATAGGCCATGTAGTTGCGCAGCAGGTTTTCTTCTTCGTCACGGGAGTAATGGAAGTTGCCGATCAGCACTTCGAAGCCCTTGGGCGTCAGCACCTGGTGAATGGCTTCCAGGGTATCGATGAACAACAGGTTGGACAGCGACGGCACCAATACCACCACCGAGTGGCTCTGGGCCGAAGCCAGGGCGCGGGCGGCAGGGTTGACCACGTAATTGAGTTCAAGCGCCGCTTTCTGCACTTTTTCCACCAGTTCGGTGGCCACTGTGCTGACGCCGCGCAAGGCGCGGGACGCGGTAATCGGGCTGACGCCGGCCAGTCGGGCGACTTCGTTAAGGGTAGGGCGGCCAGTGGTGCGGGTGTTTTTATCGTTCTTGGTCGTTGTCATCGATGGCTTGCCAAACAAAATTCAAGGCACTAAGGTAGCGCTGTCTCGATGCAGCTGCAAATGCGTGAGCGAGGGTTCGCCTGATCCTCGCTTTTTGGCGTTGAGAATGAACAAGCTGCAACCCACAAAATGACAAGAAAGGCGTCGGCAACTCCTGCTTTTGGTCTAGTGTCATAACTGGCAAAGGTAGCGCTGTCTGCGCGCTGAGGTGTTACATGAATCATCCCATCACCGCCCTGGTCATCATGGGCGTTGCCGGTTGCGGCAAGACGTGCGTCAGCGAGGCCCTGTGCCGACTGAGCGGCGCCACTGCCATTGAAGGCGACTCTTTCCACCCTGCCGCCAACATCGAAAAGATGAGCGCGGGCATCCCCCTCGACGATCAGGACCGTGCCGGCTGGCTCGACAGCCTGTGTGATGAACTGCGCCGTGTGGATGGCCTGGGCCAGCGCCCGGTGCTGACGTGCTCGGCGCTCAAGCACATTTATCGCGAGCGCCTGCGCAGCGCCTTGCCGGGGCTGGGCTTCGTGTTCCTGGAACTGACCCCCGAAGTCGCCGCCGACCGTGTGTCCCATCGTCCGGGCCACTTCATGCCGTCGACCCTGATCGACAGTCAGTTCGCCACCCTCGAATCCCCCGTCGGCGAGCCACTGACCCTGGCCCTCGATGCCTCGACCCACAGCGTCGAGCAACTGGCCGGCCAGGCCCATGTCTGGTGGCTGGAGCATGGCCTGAAGCACGCCGGTTGAGTTTTGTTTGCAGAGATAGCGCTGTCCTTATGGCTTTCGAATTACCCGCTTCAATAACAACAACAACCAGGAGACACCCCTAATGTTTGGCATGTCCCACGAGTCGTTCCTGCTGCTCGATGCAGTGGTCACGGTGATCGGGCTTATCGTCCTGATCACCAAGTTCAAGTTTCACCCCTTCATTGCCCTGACCATTGCCGCCGCCTTCCTCGGGCTGACGTCCGGCATGCCGATCGGCACCATCATCAAGGCGTTCCAGGACGGCTTTGGTGGCGTGCTCGGATTTGTCGGGATCATCCTGGCGCTGGGTACCATGCTCGGCAAAATGATGGCCGAATCCGGCGGTGCCGATCAGATCGCCCAGACCCTGATTCGCGCCTTCGGCAAGGAAAAGGTGCAGTGGGCCATGATGTTCGCCGCGTTCCTGGTGGGCATCCCGCTGTTCTTCGAAATCGGCTTCGTGTTGCTGATCCCGCTGGTGTTCATCGTTGCCCGGCGCACCGGCGTGTCGATCATCAAGATCGGTATCCCGCTGCTGGCCGGTCTGTCCGCCGTTCACGGCCTGGTGCCGCCGCACCCGGGGCCGCTGCTGGCCATCGGCGTATTCGGTGCCGACATCGGTAAAACCATTCTCTACGGCCTGATCGTGGCGCTGCCGACAGCCATCATTGCCGGTCCGATCTTCGGTACCTTCATTGCCAAACACATCCCCGGTCATCCGAATCAGGAACTGGTGGATCAACTGGCGCGCAAGTCCGATTCCGCCGATCTGCCGAGCTTTGGCATCACCCTGATCACCGTGCTGTCGCCGGTGTTCCTGATGCTGCTCAAGACGTTTGCCGACGTGGTGCTACCGGATGGCAACTTCTTCCGCACCTTCATGGACCTGATCGGTCACCCGATCTCGGCACTGTTGCTGGCACTATTGCTGTCGCTGTACACCTTTGGCCACAAGCAGGGCATCGGCTCCCAGCAGATTCTCAAGTGGCTGGATGCGAGCCTGGCGCCGACCGCCGCGATCATCCTGATCATCGGTGCCGGTGGTGGCTTCAAGCAGATGCTGGTGACCAGCGGCGTGGGCGACGTGATCGGCCACATGGCGGTAGCCGCGCAGATTTCGCCGATCCTGCTGGCATGGTTGGTAGCGGCGGTGATCCGTATCGCCACCGGTTCGGCGACCGTGGCGACCATTACCGGTGCGGGCATCGTGGTGCCGGTGGTAGGCATGATTCCTGGCGTCAACCGCGAGTTGCTGGTGCTGGCCACCGGTGCCGGCTCGCTGATCCTGTCCCACGTCAACGATGCCGGTTTCTGGCTGGTCAAGCAGTACTTCAACATGACCGTGGCCGAAACCTTCAAGACCTGGACCGCGATGGAAACCATCCTGTCGGTGGTGGGCCTGGGCTTTATCCTGCTGCTGTCGTTGTTCGTCTAAGCGATTTGCCAGACACAAAAAAACCGCAGCGATGCGGTTTTTTTTGTGGGCGATCAATTTTGGGTAACCCATCACCCCTTGTGGGAGCGGGCTTGCCCGCGATGGCGATGTGTCAGCCACCGAAGATTTCACCGGCAGACCGTCATCGCGGGCAAGCCCGCTCCCACAGGGTTAGGTGTGTGATCGTTCCCACGCTCCGCGTGGGAATGCAGCCCGGGATGCTCCGCGTCCCCTCCAGAGCTGGAACGCGGAGCGTCCCTTGAGGCTTTCCCACGCGGAGCGTGGGAACGATCAATGTGCGGAGGATCAGGGTTTGGTGAGCCCATCGGCCCGGAACATCCCGCGAATCCCGCGCACGGCCTGGCGAATCCGGTCCTGGTTTTCGATCAGCGCAAAGCGCACGTGATCATCGCCGTACTCACCGAATCCGACGCCCGGCGAAACACAGACCTTGGCTTCGGCCAGCAGTTTCTTGGCGAATTCCAGTGAGCCCAGGTGGGCGTAGGCATCGGGAATCTTCGCCCAGACGTACATCGACGCTTTCGGGTTTTCCACCATCCAGCCCAGTTCATGCAGGCCCTTGACCAGTACGTTGCGACGCTGCCGGTATTGCTCGGCGATGTCGCGCACGCATTGCTGGTCGCCTTCGAGCGCAGCGATCGCCGCCACCTGCAGCGGTGTGAAAGTGCCGTAGTCGTGATAGCTCTTGATCCGCGCCAGAGCGCTGACCAGCTCGGGATTGCCGACCATGAAACCGATGCGCCAGCCGGCCATGTTGTAGCTCTTGGACAGGGTGAAGAACTCCACCGCGATGTCCTTCGCGCCCGGCACCTGCATGATCGACGGTGCTTTCCAGCCGTCGTAGACGATATCGGCGTAAGCCAGGTCGTGCACCACCAGTACGTCGTACTGCTTGGCCAGGGCAATCACCCGTTCGAAGAAATCCAGCTCCACGCACTGCGCGGTCGGGTTGGACGGGAAGCCGAGGATCATCATCTTCGGCTTGGGGATCGAACCGCGAATGGCGCGTTCCAGCTCGGCGAAAAAGTCCACGCCCGGTACCAGCGGCACCGAACGCACCTGGGCGCCGGCAATCACGGCACCGTAGATGTGAATCGGATAGCTGGGGTTCGGCACCAGCACGGTGTCGCCCTGGTCGAGGGTCGCCAGCATCAGGTGCGCCAGGCCTTCCTTGGAACCGATGGTGACGATGGCTTCGCTTTCCGGGTCGATATCGACTTCGTAGCGTTCCTTGTACCAGTTGGAAATTGCCCGGCGCAGACGTGGGATGCCCTTGGATGTCGAGTAGCCGTGGGTGTCTTCGCGCTGGGCGACGGTCACCAGTTTCTCGACGATATGCGGCGGTGTGGCGCCGTCGGGGTTGCCCATGCTCAAGTCGATGATGTCTTCGCCACGACGACGGGCGGCCATCTTCAGCTCGGCGGCCCGATGAAAGTCCAGGTCGGCGTTGACAGTGTCCAGGGTCGGTTCGCCTTCGT
>NZ_JBNNVQ010000120.1:0-16535 GCF_050280625.1 Pseudomonas sp. NPDC089569 | reverse complement strand
CATGGGCATTAATGATGGATTGTGTAATGGCCAGCCCCAATCCCGCGTGTTCGCTGCTGCCTTCCCGGCGTGGCATGGCCAGGACTTCTTCGAGTACCTGACCCACGACAAGGGCTACGCCCGCCGTCTGACCAACTTCGGCAAGATCATCAACCCGCTGGGCATCCGCACTGTCGGCGAGTTCCCGAACCTGACCGAAACGCTGCTCAAGCGCGGCCATTCCGAGCGTGTGGTGCGCAAGATCATGGGCGAGAACTGGGTGAACGTCTTGAAAGATGTTTGGGGCGAATAAGCCACCGCACTTCTGATTCCTTTCCCCCGGCCGTTCGCGCCGGGGGCAACACAACAAATTTTCTGGAGTTAAGTTTCCATGGCCAAGATCGCCCCGCAATTGCCTATCGAAGTCGACAGCGAAACCGGTGTCTGGACGTCCGACGCCCTGCCGATGCTGTACGTACCGCGTCATTTCTTCGTCAACAACCACATGGGCATCGAAGAAGTGCTGGGCGCCGAGGCTTACGCAGAAATCCTCTACAAGGCCGGCTACAAGTCCGCCTGGCACTGGTGTGAAAAAGAAGCCGAATGCCACGGCCTGGAAGGCGTCGCGGTGTTCGAGCACTACATGAAGCGCCTGTCGCAGCGCGGCTGGGGCCTGTTCAAGATCCAGGACATCGACCTCGACAAGGGCACTGCCAGCGTCAAGCTCGAACACTCGGCATTCGTCTACGTGTACGGCAAGGTCGGCCGCAAGGTCGACTACATGTTTACCGGCTGGTTCGCCGGCGCGATGGACCAGATCCTCGCCGCTCGCGGCAGCAAGATCCGCACCGTGGCCGAACAAGTCTACGGTGGCTCCGAAGAGGGCCACGATGACGGCTTGTTCACCGTCAAGCCGTTGTAAGTCGAGGAACCCGCCATGGCTTTCGAAGCAATGTTCCAGCCGATCCAGATCGGCAAACTGACCATCCGCAACCGCGTGCTCAGCACCGCGCACGCCGAGGTTTATGCGACCGACGGCGGCATGACCACCGACCGGTACGTCAAGTACTACGAAGAGAAGGCTAAGGGCGGTATCGGCCTGGCGATCTGCGGCGGTTCGTCCGTGGTGGCCATCGACAGCCCGCAGGAGTGGTGGAGCTCGGTGAACCTGTCCACCGACCGCATCATTCCGCACTTCCAGAATCTGGCCGACGCCATGCACAAGCACGGCGCCAAGATCATGATCCAGATTACCCACATGGGCCGCCGCTCGCGCTGGGACGGCTTCAACTGGCCGACCCTGATGTCGCCGTCGGGTGTTCGCGAGCCGGTGCACCGCGCCACCTGTAAAACCATCGAGCCCGAGGAAATCTGGCGGGTGATCGGCAACTACGCCCAGGCGGCACGTCGCGCCAAGGCCGGTGGCCTGGACGGTGTGGAACTGTCGGCCGTGCACCAGCACATGATCGACCAGTTCTGGAGCCCTCGGGTCAACAAGCGTACCGACGAATGGGGCGGCACCTTCGAAGGCCGCATGAAGTTCGGTCTGGAAGTATTGAAAGCGGTGCGTGCCGAGGTCGGTGACGACTTCTGCGTGGGCATGCGTATCTGCGGCGACGAGTTCCATCCGGACGGCCTGTCCCATGAGGACATGAAGCAGATCGCCAAGTATTACGACGACACCGGCATGCTCGATTTCATCGGCGTCGTGGGTTCGGGTTGCGACACCCACAACACCCTGGCCAACGTGATTCCGAACATGAGCTACCCGCCGGAACCGTTCCTGCACCTGGCCGCCGGCATCAAGGAAGTGGTTAGGTTCCGGTGCTGCACGCGCAGAACATCAAGGACCCGAACCAGGCCACGCGCATTCTGGAAGGCGGCTATGTCGACATGGTCGGCATGACCCGCGCGCACATCGCCGACCCGCACCTGATCGCCAAGATCAAGATGGGCCAGGTCGACCAGATCAAACAATGCGTTGGCGCCAACTACTGCATCGACCGTCAGTACCAGGGCCTGGATGTGCTGTGCATCCAGAACGCGGCGACTTCCCGTGAATACATGGGCCTGCCGCACATCATCGAGAAGACCACCGGCGTCAAACGCAAAGTGGTGGTCGTCGGTGCCGGCCCTGCCGGGATGGAAGCGGCCCGTGTTGCCGCCGAACGCGGTCACGACGTGACGCTGTTCGAGAAGAAAGAGTTCATCGGCGGACAGATCACCACGGCCGCCAAGGCGCCGCAACGGGATCAGATCGCCGGTATCACCCGTTGGTATCAGCTGGAACTGGCCCGGTTGAAAGTCGACCTGCGCCTGGGCACGGCGGCGGACGTACCGACCATCATGGACCTGCGTCCGGATGTGGTGGTGCTGGCGGTCGGTGGCCATCCGTTCCTGGAGCAGAACGAACACTGGGGCGCGGCCGAAGGCCTGGTGGTCAGCAGCTGGGACGTGCTCGACGGCAAGGTTGCACCGGGCAAGAACGTGCTGGTCTACGACACCATTTGCGAATTCACCGGCATGTCCACCGCCGACTTCCTCGCTGACAAGGGCAGCCAGGTCGAGATCGTCACCGATGACATCAAGCCGGGCGTGGCGATTGGCGGTACGTCGTTCCCGACCTACTACCGCAGCATGTATCCGAAAGAAGTGATCATGACCGGCGACATGATGCTGGAAAAGGTCTACCGCGAAGGCGACAAGCTGGTGGCGGTGCTGGAAAACGAATACACCGGCGCCAAGGAAGAGCGGGTGGTGGATCAGGTGGTCGTGGAAAACGGCGTGCGTCCGGACGAGCAGCTCTACTACGCGATGAAGGAAGGCTCGCGCAACAAAGGCCAGATCGACGTCGAAGCTTTGTTCGCGATCAAGCCCCAGCCATGCCTGGAGCAGAGCGGCGACGGCTACCTGCTGTTCCGCATCGGCGACTGCGTGGCCCAGCGTAACGTGCATGCGGCCATCTACGACGCATTGCGCCTGTGCAAGGATTTCTAAGAGCTCGCACATAACCCTGTAGGAGCGAGCATGCTCGCGATGGTGGCCCAGACAACACGGGTATTCAGGTACCCCGCGTCATCGTTGACGACCATCGCGAGCGTGCTCGCTCCTACAGGGCACGGGCAAGCATCCAGGTAGTTTGGCCTGCAAGACCCTGCGGTCTTTGGGAGCTTCACCATGTTGAACACCCTTCTTCCAATCCTGTTGTTCGCAGCCCTGGGCCTTGCAGTCCTGGGCGCGTTGCGGCGGGTAGCCATGTGGCGTCGGGGCCGGGCCTCGAAGGTCGATCTGATCGGCGGCCTGTTCGCCATGCCCAAGCGCTATATGGTCGATTTGCACCATGTGGTGGCACGGGACAAATACATTGCCAACACCCACGTGGCCACGGCCGGTGGTGCGGTGGCGTCCATCGTGCTGGCCATTCTGGTTCACGGCTTTGGCCTGCATAACCGCATTCTCGGTTATGCGCTGCTGTTGATGACGGCGGTGATGTTCGTCGGCGCGATCTTCGTATACCGGCGTCGACTCAACCCGCCGAGCCGCTTGTCCAAGGGCCCATGGATGCGCCTGCCGAAAAGCCTGCTGGCGTTCTCGGCCTCGTTCTTCCTGGTGACCTTGCCGGTGGCGGGCATCCTCCCGGAAAACTTTGGTGGCTGGCTGTTGGCGGCGATTCTCGCGGTTGGCGTGCTGTGGGGCGTGTCCGAGTTGTTCTTCGGCATGACCTGGGGCGGGCCGATGAAACACGCCTTTGCCGGTGCCCTGCACCTGGCCTGGCACCGTCGCGCCGAACGCTTTGGTGGTGGTCGCTCCACCGGTTTGAAACCGCTGGACCTGAACGACCCGGCCGCGCCGCTGGGCGTGGAAAAACCCAAGGATTTCACCTGGAACCAGTTGCTCGGCTTCGATGCCTGCGTGCAATGCGGTAAATGCGAAGCCGCGTGCCCGGCGTTTGCGGCAGGCCAACCGCTGAACCCTAAAAAGCTGATTCAGGACATGGTCGTCGGCCTGGCCGGTGGCAGTGACGCGAAGTTCGCCGGCAGCCCGTATCCGGGCAAGCCGATTGGCGAGCACTCGGGCAATCCGCACCAGCCGATCGTCAACGGTCTGGTGGATGCCGAAACACTGTGGTCCTGCACCACGTGCCGCGCCTGCGTCGAGGAGTGCCCGATGATGATCGAGCACGTCGATGCCATCGTCGACATGCGCCGTCATCTGACCCTGGAAAAAGGCGCTACGCCGAACAAGGGCGCCGAAGTCCTGGAAAACCTGATCGCAACCGACAACCCTGGCGGCTTCGCGCCGGGCGGGCGGATGAACTGGGCGGCGGACCTCAACCTCAACGTGATGAGCGAGAAGAAAACCACCGACGTACTGTTCTGGGTCGGCGACGGTGCCTTCGACATGCGCAACCAGCGCACCCTGCGCGCCTTCGTCAAAGTGCTGAAGGCGGCAAAAATCGACTTCGCCGTGCTGGGCCTCGAAGAGCGCGACAGCGGTGACGTGGCCCGGCGCCTGGGCGACGAAGCGACGTTCCAGATGCTCGCCAAGCGCAACATCCAGACTTTGGCCAAATACAGCTTCAACCGCATCGTCACCTGCGACCCGCACAGCTTCCATGTACTGAAGAACGAGTACGGTGCTTTCGACGGCAACTACCTGGTGCAACACCACAGCACCTACATGGCTGAAATCATCGATGCCGGCGCGCTCAATCTCGGCCAGCACAAAGGCAGCAGCGTGACCTATCACGACCCTTGCTACCTCGGCCGCTACAACGGCGAATACGAGGCTCCGCGCGAGGTACTGCGCGCCCTCGGGATCGAGGTCAAGGAAATGCAACGTTCCGGCTTCCGCTCGCGCTGCTGCGGCGGTGGCGGCGGTGCGCCGATCACCGATATTCCGGGCAAGCAACGTATCCCCGACATGCGTATGCAGGACATCCGCGAAACGGGAGCCGAGCTGGTGGCCGTGGGCTGCCCGCAGTGCACCGCGATGCTCGAAGGCGTGGTCGAACCGCGGCCGTTGATCAAGGACATCGCCGAACTGGTGGCCGACGCCCTGCTTGAAGAAGAGGCGCCGAAATCCGCCACGCCGGCCAAACGCGAACCAGCGGAGGTGCACTGATGAGCGACATTATCCGCCGCGACCCGCGCGCCGAATGGATTGCCCGTAACCGCCTGCACCCGCTGCATGCGGCCATGCAACCGGCGCAGCACAGCTGGATGGGGCCCAACGGCGTCATCCGCAAGAATCCCCATGGCATCGGTTTCATCGGGCCCAACGGCCTCAAACGCATCGACCGCAGTGGCGCGCAACAGGGCGGGACCAGCAAGCGTACGGCTGCCGTTGAAGTGCAGTTGCCGCTGCATCAGGTGCCTGCACCGGCGTTCTACATCTGCGTGGTGCCGGACATGGTCGGCGGCCGCTTGAGCAGCCACGACCGCGACCTGCTGGGCCTGGCCCATCAACTGGCCGGCGCCGACGGTGCGGTATTGGCCGTGGTGTTTGGCGAACACAAGGAAAACACCTTTGCCACCGCTGGCGTGGACCGCTTGCTGGTGCTCGAAGGCGACGAATTCAGCGGTTATGCACCGGAGCAGCGAGTCCAGGGCCTGCGGGCTGTGGATAACCAGTTCAACCCACGCCACTGGCTGCTGCCGGACAGCCGCAGCGGTGGTGGTGAGTTGGGTCGACGTTTTGCCGCTGCCCTGGGCGAACGCCCGGCCACGCGAGTCTGGCAGGTCAAGGATCAGGAGTGCATCGGCCGCGCCGGTGCCGGCCTGCAGGACTTGGCGCGTCCGGTTGCGCGGTTGATTCTGGCCGCCGTGGAATGTGCCGAACCGGTCAGCGAAACCCGTCACGAAGCTTTGCCGGTGGAGTTATCCACAGCCGTCGCCCGCAGTCTCTCGCGCATCGAGGACTTGGGCGCGGTGGCGGTGGACCCGGCCGCCATTCCCATGGCCGAAGCCGAGTTCATCTTCTCGGGCGGCAACGGGGTCAAGGATTGGGACCTGTTCCACCAGACCGCAGCCGCGCTCGGCGCCACCGAAGGCGCGTCCCGGGTGGCGGTGGACGATGGCTTCATGGCCCGCGACCGCCAGGTCGGCGCGTCCGGCACCTGGGTCACCGCGCGGGTCTATGTGGCGGTGGGGATTTCCGGGGCGATCCAGCACCTGCAAGGCATCGGTGCCTGCGACAAGGTGGTGGCGATCAACCTTGATCCGGGTTGCGACATGATCAAACGGGCCGACCTGTCGGTGATCGGCGAGAGCGCCGAGATTCTTCGCGCCCTGATCGCAGCGGTAGAGGCTTACCGCAACGATGCCAAGCGCGATGCGGCTTAAGGGAAGGAAAGGGTTATGAGCACGAAAATCATCAGCCTGGTGTCCATCGGCGCCCACCCGACCTCCGGCCGGCCGCGTCGCGCCGAACAGGATGCGCGCGCGGTAGAACTGGGCCTGCAACTGGCTGGGGATAACTTGCAGGTGCTGCATGCCGGCGATGTCGCCGAGCCTGCGCTGCGCGCCTATCTGGGAATGGGGCTGGAACAACTGCATGTACTGGAGCAGCCGCAGGGCGCCGATGCGCTGCCGGCGTTGACCGCGTACTTGCGCGATGCCGGCGCCCAGGTGGTGCTGACCGGTAGCCAGGCGGAAACCGGCGAAGGCTCGGGCATGCTGCCGTTTCTGTTGGCCGAAGGCCTTGGCTGGCCGCTGGTGGTGGGGTTGGCGCAGGTCGAGTCCATCGACGGCGGTTCGGCGCTGGTGCTGCAAGCCTTGCCTCGTGGCCAGCGGCGTCGGTTGAAGGTGCGCCTGCCGTTCCTCGCCACTGTGGATAACGCTGCGCCCAAGCCACGGCAAAGCGCCTATGGCCCGGCACGTCGCGGGGTGCTGCAGGCCGATGAAGTGGACATCGTCGACGATGAGCTGCTGGCCGTGGCCACCCTGCAACCGGCCAAGCCTCGGCCAAAACGCCTGAAGGTGATCAAGGCCAAGAGCGGTGCCGATCGCATGAAAGCCGCAACGGCGAAAGCCAGTGGCGGAGGGGGACAAGTGCTCAAGGGCGTTACGGCGCAAGCTGGGGCTGAAGCCATCCTCAAGTTGCTGATTGAAGAAGGCGTGGTTCGTTAACGTACACCCCCCCACAAATACATTGCGGGAGCGAGCCTGCTCGCGATAGCGGTCTTTCAGCCAACATCAATGTTGAATGTCAGTCCCTCATCGCGAGCAGGCTCGCTCCCACATAGGGAATGCCAATGGCTGTTGAATTCCGTTCCGCCCTGCGCAGCGATGCGCGAGAGATTGCCCGCCTGTTTCAGATTTCCTCGGAAGGCGCTTCGGATTACATCTGGAGCCAGATTGCCGAGCCCGGCCAGGACCTGTTGGACGTCGGCGCCATCCGCTATGCCCGTGATGGCGTGGATTTCTCCTGGCAGAACTGCGTGATCGCTGAGGCGCACGGGCAGGTCATCGGCATGATGCACAGCTATGTGATGCGCCATGACCCCTTCGCGGAGCCGGTGACAGATCCGGTCCTGGCACCTTATGCCACCCTGGAAATTCCCGACACCCTCTACATTTCCAGCCTGGCATTGCATGAGGGCTGGCGAAACCAGGGCCTGGGCAAGCAATTCCTCGCCTATGCCTACGATCGTGCCAACCAGCTCGGTCTCAATGGCCTGAGCCTGATCGATTACGCGGCGAACACCGGTGCCCGGCGTTTCTATGAGCGACATGGTTTCCGTGTCGTCGATACCTGCCGGATCGTGCCGCATCCGATGATTCGGGTGACGGGTGATGCCTATCTGATGTACCGGCCCTAGGGTCGAGCCCTCCTCAAATCGCGGTTATCCACAGTCCCGTGGATGCGCCGAACAATTCCCGTTGAACTACATTTTGTAGGAGCGAGCAGGCTCGCGATGGTCGTCAACGATAACGTGGGGAGCCTGAATACCCTCGTTGTCTGGGCCACCATCGCGAGCATGCTCGCTCCTACAGTGAACCGTGTTCATGAGTGGGTTGGCCATGAAGCCTTCAAGGCTGTTTGTGCTGCTCTCGATTTGGCTTGCGGCGGTACCGGCATTGGCGGTCAACAGGCCTCAAGAGCCTGTGCTCCCCTATGAGCCCGAACCAGGCTTCGATCAATGGCTGGAATCGGCTTTGGGGCAAAAAGCGTCTCTGGCGCAAATGCGCCAGCGCTGCGACAGGGTGACGGACGCTGCGCAGAACCTCAGTTGCTCAGTGTCCGTCGTCGCGCGGATGTTCGAGGCCAAGGCTGCCAATCAGTTGCCCGATTACTATCTGTCGACCCGGCGCAAACATGCTGGGGCCATCACCGCCAATCAGGAACTGAACCAGCTGTTTTCGATGTTCGGTGAACAGTCCCTTGCGGTGCTGAGGGCTACCGGCGACTTCACTGTCAAAAGATCCCGGCAGCGCCAAATGCTCAGCATTCATCGGTATGCCAGCGACGCGTTCGTTGCCAGGGAAGTGCTGCCATTCATTGATGTCGAAGCGGGCAATGGCCATTCGGCACGTTTCGTTCTGGACACCGGTGCTCCGCAAACACGCGTCAATTACAACACCGCGAAGTTGATGGGGATCAAGCTGCTGACCGACTCCCGTTACGCCTACAGCACCTTTTATGGTGAGCGGCAGTTATCCGCCCGGCTGGGGATTCTTCGGTCCATCCGTGTGGGGAACACCGAGTTTCGCAATGTGCTGGTGTTTGTCAGTGATCGGGACAACCTGCTGGGGCTCGACCTGATCAGCAAGCTGGGGCCGTTGAAAATCACCCGCAAGACCCTGGAGCTCAACCCGGCGCCCGCCGTGCATTGTGAGTCGCCGTTGGTGTATGAGCGCATCGATATCAACCAGCGATTGCTGGTCGCCGCACGTCTGGACAACCGGCGGACACAAGCGATTATCGATACCGGCAATGTCGATTACCTGACGTCGGCAGCGCCGGGGGACCGGATCAATGTCGTGAAGTCGCTGAGCCCTGGCAACTCCACCCTCGGTACTGCCGATACGCAGCGCTTCCAGGCCTTCAAAGGCGAACTGAGCCTGCCGGGCCGCACCATGGCGATCACCTACAGGTACTACCCCGGCTTCACCATTCCGCCGTCCTGGGTGCTCGGGCGATACGTGCCGTCCATTTTGCTCGGATGGGGTGCGTTCGAAGACTTCGAGTTGAATCTGGATGTCGAGGCGGGTCGGTCGTGTTTGAACAAGATCTGATGGTGAGTTGGTTCTTTTGCAGGTTTACCCACAATCCCTGTTGGCGATTCTGTGGATAACGTGTTTGGTCATCGCTGAAGCCAACGAGAATCGCGGCCTGTAGCCCGTCGATCAAAAAATGATCAGGCTAACTTGCGGTTTTTCAACGCTTTTTCCATGGGGCGGGAGTGCTGTCGGGCCCGGAGTTTCCCCCAATCTCTGTTGGTGCTTCTGTGGATAAGATGTTCGTTTGCCGCTACAGGCCTTGTAAAACGTGGCGTCCGAGGATTTGATCAAAAACTGATCAAGTTGTCTTTTTTCAACGGTTGTCCACCCGAAAACCCTTGAAATACGCTGCATTCAGCGGTTTTCCACAGTGCTGTTTGAGTTGCCCCCAAAGTCTGTTGGCGCTTCTGTGGATAAGGTGTTTGCCTTCCTCTGAAGGCCTCGTATTCCGTGACTTACAAAGACTTGATCAAAAAATGATCGTGAGCTGTCGGCAACCGTGTTGCTGAATAAGTCACGCAATTTCTTCAGTTTTTGTGGAAAAGTTTTCCGACGTTTCCACAGTTGTCCCCATTTGCTGTGGGTGGAGATGTGGATAACTTGTTTGCCGAAGGCTGGAGGCCAGGTGGTGTATAGCGCCGAACGAAATAGATCATATTTCGTACAGTTCTATTGGAGGGGAGACAGAGGTGAATTTGTTGGGAAGGGGGCCGCTATCGCGAGCAGGCTCGCTCCCACATTTGATTGGTGTCGGTCGCAGCATTTGTGTGCGCCACCGATCCAGTGTGGGAGCGAGCCTGCTCGCGATGCTTTTAAAAGTTAGCCGTGAACCGCTACGCCTTTGAGGTACGGCGCAGGTTCGGCACCCAGGTTGCTCAGCATGCGCTCGCTGTACCAGTCGACGAAGTTCACCACGCCGAACTCATAAGTCTTGGAGTACGGGCCAGGCTGGTAGGCGGTGGAGTTGATGCCGCGCTGGTTCTCTTCGGCCAGGCGACGGTCCTGGTCGTTGGTGGCATCCCAGACCTTGCGCATGCGCTCCACGTCGTAGTCGACGCCTTCCACGGCATCCTTGTGGACGATCCACTTGGTGGTGACCATGGTTTCCTGGGCGCTGATCGGCCACACGGTGAACACGATGATGTGGTCGCCCATGCAGTGGTTCCAGGAATGCGGCAGGTGCAGGATGCGCATCGAGCCCAGGTCCGGGTTCTTGATGCGGCCCATGAGCTTGGCGCAGCCTTGCTTGCCGTCCATGGTCATCGACACGGTGCCCTTGAGCAGTGGCATGCGCACGATGCGGTTGCGCAGGCCGAAGCTGGCGTGTGCGTAAGGGATCTTCTCGGCTTCCCAGGCGGCGGCGGAGGCGGCCACATGGTCCTTGAACGCCTGGTCGGCGCGCGGGTCGGTGACGTCGTCCCATTCCAGCAGGGTCTTGAGCAGTTCCGGGTGCGAACCGCTGCAGTGGTAGCACTCGCGGTTGTTTTCCAGCACCAGTTTCCAGTTGGCTTTTTCCATCAAGGTGGTTTGCACCGCCACCTTGGTGTTTTCCATGTCGTAGGGCTCCATGTAGTGGCTGAGCGTCGACAGGAAGTCATCGATGGCCGGCGGGTTTTCCGCCAGGCTGATGAAGATGTAGCCACCGGCGGTCTTCACGTTCACCGGTTTGAGGCCGTACTGCTTCATGTCGAAGTCGGCGCCCATTTCGGTGCCGGCGAACAGCAGGCGGCCGTCGAGTTCGTAGGTCCACTGGTGATAGTGGCAGACCAGTTTGGCGACCTTGCCCTTGTCGCTGGTGCACAGGCGCGAGCCACGGTGACGGCAGACGTTATGGAAAGCGTGGACCACGCCCTCGGCGCCACGGATCACGATGATCGGGTTCTTGCCCACTTGCAGCGTCAGGTAGTTGCCCTTGGCCGGGATCTCGCAGGTCATGCCGGCGATCAACCACTCTTTCTGGAAAATCTCCTGCATGTCGATATCGAACAGGCGATCGTCGGAGTAGAAAGGCTGCGGCAGCGAGAAGGTGCGCTCGCGCTCTTGCAGCATCTGGGCGGTGGCCTTGCGTGCGGGTTCCAGCGGATCGCCCAGGCTCAGGGTAGTAGTGACGTCCATCGTTCAATCCTCAAGGCCATCTGCGTGGCCGGTGAAAGTGACTAATCAGGTGTGCTGCTCAGGGTTGTACGCAAGGTGCAGGGGGTGTGTCTTGGTATGGGGCGAGTGTGGGGCCGACGCACGCCAGAACCTTATCCATGGGCGACATGGTCCAATCTGTTCCCGACGCGCAAGGCCCTGTCGTTGGCGGCTGGTCGCGATAAGCATGTCAATGTCGCAGATAGGTAAATGGACGGTTCGTGCAATACGCAGAATCGCAAACATGAAGGCCGACAGTCGGCCGTGGAGATCAGCATGTCCAACACTTTCCTGAACCCGATCACAACACAGACCTGGGCCAATGGCCGGCACATCGTCCGTTGCGTCAAAGTCATCCAGGAAACCTGGGATGTGCGCACCTTCTGCTTCATGGCCGATCAGCCGATCATGTTCTTCTTCAAACCGGGGCAGTTCGTCACCCTGGAGCTGGAGATCGAAGGTCAGCCGATCATGCGTTCGTACACCATTTCCAGCTCGCCGTCGGTACCGTACAGCTTCTCTGTGACGATCAAGCGGGTGCCGGGCGGCAAGGTCTCGAACTGGCTGCACGACACCTTGCACGAAGGCTACGAACTGGCAGTGCACGGCCCGGTCGGCCTGTTCAACGCCATCGACTTCCCGAGCCCGAAAGTGCTCTACCTCAGCGGCGGCGTGGGTATTACGCCGTGCATGTCCATGGCGCGCTGGTTCTTCGACACCAACGGCAATGTCGACATGGCGTTTATCCACAGCGCCCGCTCGCCCAAGGACATCATCTATCACCGCGAGCTGGAGCACATGGCTTCGCGGATCGAGAACTTCAGCCTGCACCTGATTTGTGAAAAACATGGTTTCGGCGAGCCATGGGCCGGCTATCGCGGCTACCTGAACCACAAGATGCTCGAACTGATGGTGCCGGACTTCCTCGAGCGCGAAGTGTTCTGCTGCGGCCCGACGCCGTACATGAATGCGGTCAAGCGCCTGCTGGAAAACGCCGGCTTCAACATGAAGCACTACCACGAGGAGTCCTTCGGTGCGACGCCGCCAGAGGCCCGCGCCGACGCATTGGAGCACGCCGAACAAGCTGCCGAGGCCCCGCAAGTGGACGAGGCGGATCTGCACCAGGTGGAATTCATCTCCTCCGGCAAGAGCATTCGCGTGGCACCGGGCGAGACCGTGCACGCGGCAGCCGCCAAGGTCGGCCTGATGATTCCGAAAGCCTGCGGCATGGGCATTTGCGGGACGTGCAAGGTGCTCAAGCTGGGTGGCGAAGTGGAGATGGAACACAACGGCGGCATCACCGAGGACGACGAGGCCGAAGGGTACATCCTGTCGTGCTGCAGCGTGCCGAAAGGGGATGTGCGGATCGAGTACTGATCACTGCCCCCTCGATCGTTCCCACGCTCTGCGTGGGAACGCCTCCACGGACGCTCCGCGTTCGGCTCTGAAGGGCGCGCAAAGTGCTCCGGACTGCATTCCCGCGCAGAGCAGTGGAAGTGTTGTTACCAACGTTGAATCTCGATCAGTCCTTCCATGCCTGCGTACTGACGAGCGCTTGAATATCGCCAGTGTTCCGGCAAATCCACGTAGCCGCGCTTTACCGGGTTGTCGTGGATGTAGTCGAGCTTTTGGCGCATCACGATTTCGCTGTACACCATCTCTGCGTGTGAACCTTCCTGCCACAGTTGATAGGCGCGATCTTTCTTGTGTGCCCGTTTATTGAAACGAAGGCGACGCAATGCTCGTTCGGCGCCCCTGTTTTGCAGGTCGTTGATGATTTGTCGGGCGGTGAATGATTTGAATTGGCTGAGGCATTTGCCGAGATCCGGTGCCTGGGCGACAAAGTGCAGATGATTCTCCAGAACGACATAGCCATACAGCTTCAGGTCCTGGTGGGTTTGTTGGTAGCGCCAGCACTCGAGCAGGTGATCGACGATGTAGGGGCGGATGAACAGCGGCAGCCACTCCATGACGGTGCAGGTCAGGAAGTGTGGTTTATCCGGTTCGGTGATGACGTAGCGGCTTCGGCCCATGGATTCGTCCTTGAATCGTGGTGTTTGGAGATTTGGAACGCGGAGCGTCCCGGGAGGCGTTCCCACGCGGAGCGTGGGAACGATCAGGTTGGAGAGGCGGATGCGGAAGCGCCAGAGGTCAATTCAGCGATGTCGGGTAGGAAAGTGCTGTAGGGGCACTGATGATCGTTCCCACGCTCTGCGTGGGAATGCAGCCCGTGACGCTCCGCGTCACAGCGGTGTACGGCTGTGCGCAGGTGGTGTGGCCGGAACGCGGAGCGTCCCTTGAGGCATTCCCACGCGGAGCGTGGGAACGAACTGGGAAGGCTGGCTGCGTCACCGCGGTGTACGGCATTGCTGATGATCGTTCCCACGCTCTGCGTGGGAATGCAGCCCGTGACGCTCCGCGTCACAGCGGTGCCCGGCGTTGTACAGGTGGTGCGGCCGGAACGCAGAGCGTCCCTTGAGGCATTCCCACGCGGAGCGTGGGAACGATCGACAGGGGGTTTTGGTGTTAGTGCGACATCACTTCGCGGATGTCCCGCGCCAGTTCGCGTACGCGCTCTTCTTCGGTATCCCACGAGCACATGAACCGCGCACCGCCTTTGCCGATGAAGGTATAGAAGCGCCAGCCCCTGGCCGTCAGGGCGGCGATGGCCGGTTCCGACAGTTGCAGGAACACACCGTTGGCCTGGACCGGGAACATCAGTTCAACGCCCGGGATGTCGCTGACCAGTTGCGCCAGCAGTTGCGCGCAATGGTTGGCGTGACGGGCGTATTTGAGCCAGGCGTCGTTTTCGAGAATGCCGACCCAGGGCGCGGACAAAAAGCGCATTTTCGACGCCAGTTGGCCAGCCTGCTTGCAGCGGTAGTCGAAGTCTTCGGCCAGCTTGTGGTTGAAGAACAGGATCGCCTCACCCACGGCCATGCCGTTTTTCGTGCCACCGAAACACAGCACATCGACGCCGGCCTTCCAGGTCAGGTCGGCGGGCGAGCAGCCCAGGAACGCGCAGGCGTTGGAGAACCGCGCGCCGTCCATGTGCAGGTTCAGGCCCAGTTCCTTGCAGGTGGCGCTGATGGCGCGGATTTCGTCCGGGGTGTAGACGCTGCCCACTTCGGTGGCCTGGGTCAGGGTCACGACACGGGGTTTGGGGTAGTGGATGTCCTGGCGCTTGAGGGCGATTTCGCGGATCGAATCGGGGGTCAGCTTGCCGTTTTCAGTGCCGGCGATCAGCAGTTTGGAGCCGTTGGAGAAAAATTCCGGCGCGCCGCATTCGTCGGTTTCGACGTGGGCGGTTTCCGAGCAGATCACGCTGTGGTAACTCTGGCACAGCGACGACAGGGCCAGGGAGTTGGCAGCCGTGCCGTTGAAAGCGAAGAACACTTCGCAGTCGGTTTCGAACAGCTTGCGGAAATCGTCGGACGCGCGGGCAGTCCATTCGTCGTCGCCGTAGGCGCGCTGGTGGCCATGGTTGGCCTGCTCCATGGCCGCCCAGGCTTCAGGGCAGATGCCGGAATAGTTGTCGCTGGCGAATTGTTGGCTCTTGTCGGTCATGGCCTGCTTCCGTGGTCGAGGCGCTTATGGTGAAGCGTCCCGTGGTCAATGAGGGGCGCACTCTACCGAAGATCGTCCGGGGAGCGCTGGGGATGTCACTGTCAGAACATTACAGGGATGCCGGGCAATTATGCACGTGGCTACGAACTTGACACAGCAGCACTTGAAGCAGCGCGACGGTGCGCTGGATCTGCTCAAGTGGCTGGCGCTTTTGTGCATGGTGCTCGATCACCTGCGATACGTCGGTTATTCCGCCGATTGGCTGTATGTGCCCGGGCGTCTGGCGTTCCCGTGGTTTTGCCTGGCGATGGCGGCGAATCTGGCCCGTGACGGTGTGAAGCACGCAGGGCAGTGGCGTTATCTGGTCTGGTTGCTGCTGTTCAGTGCGCTGAGTGAAATTCCCTACCGGATGTTCATTGCCGAACACGACACGCTAAACGTGATGCCCACCCTTGTCCTAGGCCTGCTGGTGGCGCGGGGCTGGCAGGATCGAGCGCTGCAACTGCGCCTGTTGGCGGCTGGAGCCCTGCTGTTGGCGGCGGTTTTCTCCGCGCAACTGATGTTCGGTGTCTTCGGTGTGCTGCTGCCGCTGGCGATGCTGCTGGTGATACGGCGTCCCTGGTATTTCGCGCTCCTTGCGGGATTGGTCTGTCTGGCAGCCAATCAGTGGCAGGTGCTGTATTACGCCGCGCGGTTGGGCAACAGCGCGGCCATTCCAGCCATCGCCACTTGTCTGGTTGCGCCATGGCTGGGACTGTTCCTGTTGCGACACGCCCATGACGTAAAACCACCGCCCATGCGCCGCTGGGCCTATGCCCTGTATCCCGCGCATTTCCTGCTGTTGCTGGCATTACGCCAAGCCATCGCCTGACCCTGTGGGAGCTGGCTTGCCAGCGATGGCGGCGCCACATCCCATATGGATGGCGGCTGGCCCACCCCAATCGCTGGCAAGCCAGCTCCCACAGGGTTTTGAGGGGATCTTGTCATTGAGTTCCTCCGGTCCATTCCCCGCCATGTCGTAAACGCACCTTTGCATGGCGTCCGTAGGCATTTGACGGGTCTGCGCCGGTCATACCATCGCATCAAAGGGCACTGTCATCACGCCAGTGCCTTACCGAGACGAATGGCGCAATAGATGCCGCTGGGAGAGACGCGATGTTCAGCAAGCAAGACCAGATCCAGGGTTACGACGATGCACTGCTGGCGGCGATGAATGCCGAGGAGCAACGTCAGGAAGATCACATCGAGCTGATCGCGTCCGAGAACTACACCAGCAAGCGCGTCATGCAAGCGCAAGGCAGCGGCCTGACCAACAAGTACGCCGAAGGCTATCCAGGCAAGCGTTACTACGGCGGTTGCGAGCACGTGGACAAGGTTGAAGCCCTGGCCATCGAGCGCGCCAAACAACTGTTCGGCGCCGATTACGCCAACGTCCAGCCGCACTCCGGTTCCTCGGCCAACAGCGCCGTCTACCTGGCCCTGCTGCAAGCCGGCGACACCATCCTGGGCATGAGCCTGGCCCACGGCGGTCACCTGATAGACGAGGCCCAGGCACTTGCTCAGCAGAGTAATCCCTGCTCTTCGAATCAAAGCTGCAATGGTAAAGGGGCAGGACTTCGTGCTGGATGCCTT